>JALZBM010000174.1 GCA_030947385.1 Vulcanimicrobiota bacterium | reverse complement strand
ACATCGGCATTTCACGCGGCCAAGCCTGTCTCTACTGGTTGCACACGCATTCGGCGGACGGCATCATTCACAACGAAGTTCCGGTTCGCAAATCGTTTACGCTCGGCAACTTCTTCGATGTGTGGGGCCAGGAATTAAGCTGGACGCGAGCGGCCGGCATTCACGCCCAGCGCGGCAAACGTCTGGTCATTCAAGTCAACGGCCACCGGTATGGCGGAAAAAATCCGCGCGATATCCGGTTGACCAATCATTTGGAGATCGTCATTCAAAGCGGCCCGCCGTGGGCGCGCACGATCAAGAAGATCAACTGGAACCCGCTGGGATGACAACCCCCGCGTTGGAAATCGAACTCGACGGACACAATATCTCGCTCGAACAGGTTCGCGCGATTGCCGAGGATGGCGTTCGCGTATCGGTCGGCGCGCAAGCGCGGCAACGCGTTGCCGCAGCGCGCGCCTTCGTCGATAAACAATTCGATCGCGGGGATGCGATCTACGGCGTCACGACGGGGTTTGGCCGTCTTGCAAACGTTACCGTTGCGCCCGAAGATGCCGCGGCGCTGCAGTTGAACTTGGTGCGCAGCCACGCAGCGGGCACGGGGCCGCCGCTGGCGCAAGCTTTCGTGCGCGCGGCGGGTGTCTTGCGTGTCAGTTCGCTTTCGGCAGGCCATTCCGGAATTCGCGAAAGCACGCTCGATTTGTTGATCGCGATTCTCAACGAATCGATCACGCCGGTCGTGCCGATGCAGGGATCGGTCGGCGCAAGCGGCGACCTTGCGCCGCTCGCGCACATGACGCTGACGCTGCTTGGAGAAGGCGAAGCATTTTACCACGGCGAGCGTATGCCCGCAGCGCTCGCACTCGAACGCGCCGGATTGCAGCCGCTCACGCTGCAAGCCAAAGAAGGGCTCTCGCTCGTCAACGGGACCGAAGTGATGACCGGCATTGCAGCGCTTGCAACGATCCGCGCAGAAGGTCTGATGGCGGCCGCCGACGTGATCGGCGCGATGTCACTCGAGGCGTTCCTCGGAACGGATAGCGTTTTCGACCGGCGAATCAACGCGCTGCGTCCGCATCCGGGGCAGATGCGCGTTGCCGAAAATATGCGCGCGCTCCTGACCGGCTCGCAAATCATGCAGTCGCATCGCGATTGCGGACGCATTCAGGACCAGTACTCGTTCCGCTGCATTCCGGTGGTTCACGGTGCCGTCCGCGATGCCGCCGCACATGCGCGTAGCGTTATCGAAATAGAGGCCCGCTCCGTCACCGACAATCCGCTCGTCTTTCCGGACGATGGCGAGTTTTTAACGGGCGGAAACTTTCACGGGCAGCCCGTCGCGCTCTCGGCGGACATTCTCAAAATCGCGCTTTCCGAACTGGCCGGTATCAGCGAGCGCCGGCTGTATTTGTTGCTTAACGGCGAGGAACGCGGGTTGCCGCTCTTTCTGACCGGCCGCTCCGGTTTACAATCGGGACTGATGCTCGTCCAATATACGGCTGCCGCGCTCGTAAGCGAAAACAAGGGCCTCTCGTTTCCCAATAGCGTGGATTCGATTCCGACATCCGCCGGACAAGAAGATCACGTTAGCATGGGAATGACTGCGGCGTGCAATTTGGATCGCGTGCTTACGAACGTCGAAGGCGCGCTTGCATGCGAACTGCTCGGCGCATTGGCGGCGACCGAACTGCGGCGTCCCCTCAAGTCCGGCGCCGGCACGCAGGCGGCATTTGACGTCGCGCGCGAACGCATCGCACCCTGGATCGAGGACCGCATTCCCGCACCCGATATCGAAGCGGCACGCGAACTGCTGCGCTCGGGCGCAATCGTGCAAGCCGCCCAAAACGCAACCGGCACGCCGCTAATCTAACGCCCCGCTGTCACGCTGCGCCTGCGCAACGTGTCATGTGTCACCACGAGCCCGTCGAAGGGCCTCATGCGCAAACACGTTTCGTTGCAACGCCCTTCGTCAAGCTCAGGGTGACACTTGGGTTTTCGCTTTTGCGATGCCCGTGGAGAGCGTGTCTGCGCTTTGCTGTAGACTTGAAAGCGCTTTGATCTTATAGTCGGAAATCATATCCATCGTTGCGTACACGTTATCGAACGCCGCCTGCAAATGTTCGATTCCTAGAGTCGAAGAAGACGCCTGCTCGTAAATCGTGCCGCTTTGCTGCCGTAACATTTGCGAAGTTGACTCGATCAAGTTACCTGTGGTTGCATTGAGGGCCGTAATTTGATTGAGCACCAACTTTTCATTTGCGAGAGCCTGCGCAACAATTACGGCCGTTCGCAGCGCGGAGACCGTGGTCGTCGTCGCGCGATCGACGCCTTTGATCAATTCCAGATTGTTTTTCTTGACCAAATCCAGGGCGAGATAGCCCTGAATATTGACCGCCATCTGGGTCAGCAGGTCGACGACTTTTTGCCGCCCGTAGAAAAGCACTTCCTCGCGCAGCGTCCTCGCTCGATCCGGATCGCTGCGCTCGAGTTCGTCCAGTTCGGCGCTCAGCGCCGCATCGAGTTTTTGGCCGAGGTAGACGTACTGCTCGGTCTTCTGCATGAGCGACCACATCTGGGACTTTTCGTGGTCGATTGCGGCGTCGTCTTTCTCGAGTTCGTCCTTGCCCCGGTAGAGCGTTGTGATAATTGCGTTCAGGTGTGATTGAGCCGATTGATACTGCGCAAAATATTTGCGCAAGGTATTCCCGAACGGTATGAGTCCGAGCAGCTTGCGCGGCGCAAACATACCGCTTTGCCTCGATGGATCGAGGCTTTCAATTGTATGACGAAGATCGATCAGGCCTTTGGAAACCGTCGAATGCGAATCGAAAACACCGCCGCCCATCGCGGCGAGCGGCCGTTGCAGCATGCGATTGCTCATCGCTGCCGCCGCGGTCAATTCCGCGCTCCCCATCGAACTGATTGCATCCACCCGCTCCTTGAATTCCGGTCCGTGGATGTCCAGAGCCAGGAGGTCCGCAACGAAGGCGGCGACCTGCAGATCGAGTTTTGCGGTCTCGTCTTGCGAAAGCTTGATGTGACCTGCGGCTTGTTGGGCATTTACGGCCGGAACCGGTGCGGGGGGAATCAACGCGATCTCGTCACTCATTCGTTACCTCACCGGCGCGTTTCGCAGCCCTGACCGTTCTCTCCGCTGGCAAGCAAAGCATGGGCGGGAGACCTTTCCCGGGAAGCTTCCGGCATGTCAACGCTCGCACAGCCCCGTGTGGTGCGTGCCGCTCGCGGCACGGAATTGAGCTGCCTCGGGTGGCCGCAAGAAGCCGCGCTCCGGATGCTCATGAACAATCTCGATCCCGAAGTCGCCGAACGGCCCGACGACCTCGTCGTCTACGGCGGTAACGGCCGCGCGGCGCGCTCGTGGGAGGCGTTCGACGCGATGGTGCGCACGCTACGCCGGCTCAAAGGCGACGAAACGATGATCGTGCAGAGCGGCAAGCCGGTCGCCGTTTGGAAAACCCATGCGCGCGCGCCGCGCGTCCTCATCGCCAACTCTAACCTCGTCCCAAAGTGGGCCGACTGGAAAATTTTCCGCGAACTCGAAGCGCAAGGCCTCACGATGTACGGCCAAATGACGGCCGGTTCGTGGATCTACATCGGAACGCAAGGCATCGTCCAGGGAACGTACGAGACGTTTGCGGAGCTTGCGCGTCAGCACTTTGGCGGATCGCTTGCGGGCCGCGTTTGCTTGACGGCGGGAATCGGCGGAATGGGCGGCGCGCAGCCGCTCGCCATTACAATGAACGGCGGCGTCGCTCTGGTCGTGGATGTCGACCGGACGCGTTTGGAGCGCCGGTGCGACTTGCGCTATCTCGATAAAGTAGCGGCTTCGCGCGATGAAGCCGTGGCGCTGGTCGAAGCCGCGCGCAAGAACGGAACGGCTTTGTCGGTCGGTTATGAAGGAAATGCGGGCGAAGAATTCCCGGCGCTTTTCGCAGCGGGTTTCCGGCCCGACATCGTTACCGATCAAACGTCGGCGCACGACCTCATTAACGGCTACGTTCCAATGCACCTCACCCTCGAGCAAGCGGCGGACTTGCGCGCAAGCAATCCGGAAGAGTACGAGCGCCGCAGTCTTTCGACGGTCGGCAAACACGTCGAAGGTATGCTTTCCTATCTCGACGCGGGAGCCGTTGTGTTCGACTACGGTAACAACATTCGCGCGATGGCCGAGCGCGCCGGCGTGAAGCGTGCGTTCGATTTTCCCGGATTCGTCCCGGCGTTCATTCGGCCGCTGTTCTGCCGCGGCAGCGGCCCGTTCCGGTTTGCCGCGCTCTCCGGCGACCCCGCGGACATCGAGCGCTTGGATCGCGAATTGCTCGCGCTCTTTCCCGAAAACGCATCGCTGCGCCGGTGGCTCGAACTCGCCAAGGAACGCGTGTCGTATCAGGGTTTACCGGCGCGCATCTGTTGGCTGGGGTACGGAGAACGCGCAAAAGCGGGATTGCGCTTTAACGAACTGGTGGCGAGTGCGGAGGTGAAGGCCCCCATCGTGATCGGACGCGACCATCTGGATGCCGGCAGCGTCGCTTCGCCCTATCGCGAAACCGAAGCGATGAAAGACGGCAGCGATGCGATTGCCGATTGGCCAATTCTCAACGCGCTGCTCAATACCGCTGCGGGCGCTCATTGGGTCTCGTTTCATCACGGCGGCGGCGTTGGAATCGGATATAGTTTACACGCGGGGATGGTCGTCGTCGCCGACGGCTCCGAGGAATCGCGCGAACGGCTCGAAGCCGTCCTCACAACGGATTGCGGCATGGGCGTCGTGCGGCACGCCGATGCGGGTTACGAAATCGCCATTGAGACGGCGGACGAAACGGGCATCGACTGGCGCCTATAAACGTGTCCGTACCGTTGCTCGTTCGCGCGAAGACAATCGTAACGTGCGCGACCGGCGCGCCGCAAAGCGGCGTGACGTTCGAACGTCTTGGAATGCATTCGCCCGGTTCGCTTTTATGTGTTGACGGACGCGTCGAAAAAATCGGCACGCCACGCGAAGTAGAAGCGGACCTCGCGGGCGATGTTGATGTGCTCGACCTTCCTGATTGCATCGTCGTGCCGGGTTTTATGGACGCGCACACGCATCCGCTATTCGCGGGCGACCGCGAGCCCGATTTTGCGGCCCGGCAGCGGGGAGATGCCGCGCCGCTTGGCATGCTCTACACGGTCGAGCAGACGCGCAAAGCGCTCGAGGACCATCACACACAGCCCGCGTTTTGGAAGCTCGTTCGTCAGCGTCTGCATCTTATGGCGTTGCACGGAACGACGACGGCTGAAGTCAAGACCGGTTATGCTTTGCACAAAGAGGGCGAAACCCAACTGCTCGATCTTATCGATGCACATAAAGATCAACCGGATCTGCCGCGGCTGATCTCCAC
>JALZBM010000173.1 GCA_030947385.1 Vulcanimicrobiota bacterium | reverse complement strand
GCCGCGTATCCGTGAAAACGTCGAGCAGGTAGTAGGGATACTCGCGCACCGGATTCGCCATCTTACGCTCGCCCTCCGGAAAGCAATTCAACCTTCATGGTGGCCGATGCAATGGGTACGACGTGGCCGCCGACATCGATGCCATCTGCTCCGTAGTCGCCGCGAACGAGGACGTGCAGAATACTGCGCCGTCCCATCTTCTTGCCTTGTTCGCTGTAAAAGCGCGTTCCATCACCGTGCGCGACCAATTTGTGGTCCATCATAAACGCCGCGAGCGGTCCCGTCGCACTTCCGGTTGCGGGGTCTTCATTGATGCCCAAATCGAGTGAAAACATGCGCGAATATGCGCCCACGCTCGTCGGAGTAAAGAGAAACAGACATGTGGGTTCGGAGCGGTGCTTGAGCAATTCGTGAAAGCCGGCCGAATCGATCGCGGCTCGATCGACCGCGGCTGCGTCGCGAAGCGGTATATAAATGTTTGGATTTCCTGCGCTATAAAGTTCGCACGGCACGTCCGGGAGCAAATCGTCTTCGGTCAAACCGAGGGCGCGCACGCACGAGCCGCGGTCAAACGTGTCGCCTTTCTTTATGGGCGGCGTCGTCAACCAGACGAGCGGATCGTCACCGCCGTCGACGCGCAAGGGTACGAGGCCGACGTTTTCTTCAAACGTAAACGTGCTTACCGCTGCATCGATTTTTCCGAGCATGCGCAGCACGTAGGCGGTACCGATCGTCGGATGGCCGGCAAATTCCATTTCATAAGCGGGCGTAAAGATGCGAACGCGAGCGACGGCGTTGTTGCCGGTGGGCGGAAAGACGAAGGTCGTTTCGGACAGATTCATCTCTCGCGCGATTTTCTGCATCGTCCCGGCATCGAGCGAACGTGCATCCGGAAAAACCGCAAGGCCGTTGCCTTCAAACGGCGTCTGCGTGAAGACGTCCACCAAATGGTACTCGCACTCGAGCCGGTGCGCTCCGTTAGATGACACGGTTAATCGTCTCCTTGATCAGCGCAATCCGTTCCTCATCGCGCTTATAGAATGTCCATTGTTTGATGCGTTTGCCGCGCAGAATGCCGGCTTGTGAAAGAACGCGTAGGTGTTCGCTAGCCGTTGGCTGGCTAACGCCCAACTTCTCGGCAATGAACACGCCGCAGACGCCGTCATCCACCAAATCGCCGTCGACTTGCCGCCGGAAATGCGCCCGGGGATCCTTGAGCCATTCCAAAATAAGCAAGCGCCGGTCGTTGGCCATGGCCCGAAGCGCGAGTTCGAGCGCGGCTTCGTTAATTAGCTTCATTGCCATATTGCTAATTTGTCATAAATCGCCTATGCTGTCAACACTTTGAGCCGTTTTAGGAGAAAAGCACACGTGGAAATCAAGCGTATCAACCCCGGATCGCGTATGAGTCAGGCCATCGTCTACAACGGCCTGGTCTACACGGCCGGGCAAGTCGATAGCAGTGGACCCGACGTCAAAACGCAAACGCAGGCGATTCTTACAAAGATCGATGGACTTCTCGCGCAAGCGGGGACGGATAAATCGCGCGTGCTCATGGCGAACATCTGGCTGTCGGATATCTCCACGTTCGAGGAAATGAATGCGGTGTGGGAGCGCTGGACGACTGCGCAAATTGCCCCCGCACGTGCGACGGTCGAAAGCAAACTTGCAGGTCCCGACTACCGAGTCGAAATCTCCATCGTTGCCGCGCTTAAGGATGAGGGCTAATGGATATCGGCGTTCGTGGACGCGTTGCGCTCGTAACCGGCGCAAGCTCCGGACTTGGTGAAGCGGTCGCGCTGGAGCTTGCGCGAGAAGGCGCAACGCTCGCCGTCGCGGCGCGTCGAGGGGACCGGTTGGAAGCGATCGTGACGAAACTCCTGGCAGCCGGCGCAACCAACGCGCGCGCATTTGCCGTAGATCAAAACGACACGTCGTCGATTGCGCAATTGCTCAAGGATGTCAAGTCCGCGTTCGGATCGATCGAAATTCTCATTGCAAACGGAGGCGGACCCAAGGCAGGTACCTTTCTCGATCTGCATTTAGCGGATTGGGATCAGGCGTATACCGGGTCACTTCGAAGTATGCTGCAGCTCGTTTACGGCGTCGTAGATGACATGCGCGAAAAACGGTGGGGACGGATCGTTGCGCTGACTTCCATGTCGGTGAAGGAACCGGTACCGTCACTGGTTCTTTCAAACGCCTATCGCATCGCGCTGGTTGCCGCGCTCAAAACGCTGTCTTCGGAAGTTGCAAAGGATGGCATTACCGTCAACTCCATCGCTACGGGAAGAATCCTGACGGACCGTTTGCTTGCACTCTACGGGAATGACGAGAACGCCATCCACGAAGCGGCAAAAACCGAGATTCCCATCGGCCGTGTGGGTACACCGGAAGAATTCGCACCGCAAGTCGCCTTCTTATGCGGCGAAGCAGCGGCATATATCACGGGCCAAACAATCGCCATCGACGGCGGCTACATCAAATCGTTGCTATGAGTGCTTGCGTCACCTTATCGTTTGCGACACATAGAATGCAAAAGAAATCAAAATATCGTTATATTGTGCGTCTAGTTTCGTTAAGAAGGGCGGTTTTCCGTATACTGAACCGTTTACGCGGAAGCTCAAGTTCTGAAGTCTAGATATTTTGCTTTCTGGGTTGAACGGAGCTAATCGATCACCCTTTATCGCCCCGTGTCAGGACGATGATGGTAAGGTTTTTATCTTAGCGAGATGCGTTTCATGCATGTAAGTCGCCTATTGTGAACTCAAGAGAGCATCTCCACACGTTTTTATCGGCGCTGCCGGCGTTCATCACGCCAATAGCCGCTTGGCCGCAAACCTACGCGCGTTCCGCCAACTGAGCTCCGATAGCGTCGATCGCGTAACGCGCGCGCACGAACGCCAAAAGCTGGTCCGAGGATGCATCCGCTCCGTAGAACGAGGTGTCCACCAGAAGCTCAGGACGGTCGGGGGATTCGTACGGCGCGGAAATTCCCGTAAATTCTGCATCTCGCCCGCTCGAGCGCGCTTATATAAGCCCTTGGGATCACGTTGTTCGCACGTTTCGAGCGTCGCGCGCACGTAGACCTCGCTAAAATCACCGGCTTTGCATGCCACCCGTGCTGTTTCGCGATCATTTCTGCTCGGGGAAACCAGCCCAACAATTGCTATAAAGCCGGCGTCCGCAAAAAGTGCGGCAACTTCCCCCGTTCTGCGGACATTTTCACGCCGCGCTTCCGAACTGAAACCTAAATCATCGTTTAAGCCCGTACGCAGGGTATCTCCGTCAAGGAAATACGCGCTCCAACCGAGGGCGTACAGCTCTCGCTCTAACCGCCTCCCAAGGGTGCTTTTGCCCGAACTAGGCAAACCGGTGAGCCAGACAATGCCGCTGCGATGTCCGTTACGCCTCTGACGGGCATCCGCGTTTACCAGCCGGCTTTCGACCATGACGTTCGACGACGATCGGCGCCCGTGAGCTTCGTCGAGGAGACCGGTGACGACGGCACCCCCGCAGACTACTCCGTCGCGATACAGAGCTATCCTTGACAGAACGCCACCGGCGTTTCTTTCAACGACGGCGGAAGAATCGAGCAAGAGGCGAGCCTGCGCGATATCACCATCCTGCAGCGACGAAGTGAACTGGAATTCAAGCGTGTCCACATCAATCTTGCGCGCTATGGAGTGCACCGTCGCCCGAACGTCGCGGGTGCCGATGCGCGCCTGCACTCGGTCGCCGACATCCAGGCGGCGTGAAGATAGCCAGAAAACCGTTACGTCGAGTTGAGTTACCACGCTCGGCGCTTCGTCGGGAGCGCAGGCCACGTCGCCGGCTTCGACGTAAAGTGGTCGGTCCAGCACCATGCAAATGGCCTCCCCGGTGCGGGCTACCCGTTCGCTGTTTTCGGGGAATCTAATCAGCCGCTGCACGATGGCCGCATAACCACCGGGAAGGACGATCAAATGTGTGCCGGCCGTTAGCCCCTGGGCCTTCAACGGTTCCGACGAGCAGCCGCTCTCCTCCGCGACGGTACACATCTTGGATCGGAATTCGCACGGGCCGCGCGACCTCGGCTTTGAGCGGGAGTTCTTTGAGAAGGCCGAGGAGCGTCCGACCCTGGTACCACGGCATGCGTGTAGACTCATTGACAACGTTGTCCCCATCACGTGCAACCGCAGGAACCGCCGCGCAGAATTCCAATTTTTAGACGTCCGAGAATACTTTTGACTTCGCGACAAATCGCCTCGAAGCGCTCTGCGGCGAAGTCAACGAGGTCCATTTTGTTTACCACGACCACGACGCGTCCGACATTTAGCAACGACAACAAAAGAAGGTGGCGGCGCGTTTGTTCGGAGACGCCTTCATGTGCGTCCACTAAGAGGACCGCAGCGCCGGCTTCGGACGCTCCGGTAACCATATGCCGTACAAACTCTTTATGTCCGGGCGCGTCGACAATTGCAAACGTTCGGTGCGGTGTTGTCAACCAGAGGCGCGATGCATCGATAGTAACGGCCTGATCGCGCTCGACCTGTAGAGCATCGAGCAAAAATGAAATTTCAACGGGAACGCCGCGTTTTTTGGATGCGGCTCGCAACTCCTCGATGCGCCCGTCCGGGAAGGTGCCGGAATCGAGCAGTAGTCTCGCAATTAGGGTAGACTTTCCATGGTCGACATGGCCGAGGAATACCATTGTTAAAACGTCGTTCACATGTACCCTCCGGCGCGCAGGCGTTCGAAGGCATTCTCTGATTCATGATCAATGGAACGGCCCGCGCGTTCGGGCGCAGTCGTCACTGCTAGCTCCGAAATAATGTCGTCAATCGTGGCCGCAGCGCTTCGCACCGCAAAGGTGATGTTCGATTCGCCCACAGATCGGAAGCGCAAACCGTTCCGCGCCAGATATAGGCTGCAAAACGGAATGTTTTCGCGTTTCGTATATTTCCAGACATCCAGCTCCGTCCAGAGTAGGAGTGGATGAATTCTGATATGCTCGCCCTCCGAAACGTCGCTTTGATAGTAGTTCCAAAATTCTGGAGGCTGGCCGCGAAAATTCCATGTGCCCGAAGCTGTCCGCGGGCTAAAAATGCGCTCCTTGGCGCGCGTTGCTTGCTCATCACGCCTGATTCCCAGATAGACGCCACGCCAGCCTTGAGTTGCGACTAAGGCTTTCAGACCTTCGGTTTTTCGCGCAGCGGCGCGGCCTGCCGGTTGAAAGGTCTGATCGACCGTCGATTCAGCCGGGCAAAGAGCGTTGAGGTCATCAAGATTCCAACGGCGAATTAGATCGTCGCGGAACATGTACACTTCGGGAAATTCCATGCCCGTATCCAAGAGGGAAACAGTAAACGGGATCTCGCCCAGAAACGCCTTTTTTACGAGCCATAACAGAGCAGTG
>JALZBM010000172.1 GCA_030947385.1 Vulcanimicrobiota bacterium | reverse complement strand
GTTGGCACCCGCGTTGCTGCCCGGACCGCCGGTTTCTTGCGCGGCGACGGCGGCCAGCAGTTCGGGATCCAGGCTATGACGCCGAGCCGCCGTGGCGATAGGCCCAGAGAAGGCGACTCCTTCTTGCGCAAGTTGTTGCCGGGTCCCGGCGGCGAGCGGATTGATGGTGCTCATGGTGCAGCCATCACGCGTGGGTGCGCGTTTGACAAGACTGCGGTGGGGGGTCTACAATAGGTCGGGTTTCGCGGGGCCTCTTCGGGGCGGCAGTGGCCGTTCATTTTGGGGGCCCTCGTCTATGTTATGACTTCTTTAAATACTATCGATATCGGCGGCCTTCTCGTGGGAGGCCGGCAGACGCTGCGGCTGGATCAAGCGGTTCGCCTCGATCCTTTCGAGGGCTGGAGGTTCCCGCAACCTGCCAACGTGCGGTTGCAGATTCACGGCATGGAACGCTTGCTGGAAGTTGTGGGCACGATCGATCTCGAGGCGCAGGGCGATTGCGATCGGTGTCTCGAGAGCGTGAGCCAGACGATGCACATCGATGTAAATGAAGAACTCGAACCGAAAGCAGCGCTCAAGGACGACCCCTTTAGTGAAAGCAATGTTCTCTCGGGCGACCGGCTGGACGTGGCAGATCTGACCCGGCAGCTGGTTTTGAGTGCTGCACCGTTCAAAGTTTTATGTGGGCAAGACTGTCAGGGTCTGTGCACGACCTGCGGACAGAACAAAAATCAAGGTGCGTGCATGTGCGCGCCCGAGCTGGAGTAATATTGTGGCAAATCTTAAGTGGAAAACCCCGCGCTCGAAAACGCGCTCGCGCCGCGCAGCAAATTGGAAACTCAATCCGGTGACGACCGTCGAGTGCCCGCAGTGCCATGCGCCCAAACGCCCGCATTTCGTTTGCGCGAATTGCGGAACGTATGCAGGCCGCCAGGTCGTGGAAATGAAGGACGAGCACGCCGGCCATCAGCACGGCTAGCGCTTGAATTCTAGCGGCGTGAAAATGGTCGGCGTCGGACACTATGCCCCATCCGCCGTCCTCACGAACGAAGATCTCGAAAAAGTCCTGGACACGAGCGATGAGTGGATCACGTCGCGCACCGGGATGAAGCGCCGCCACGTCTGCGCCCCGGATGAAGCGACGAGCGATCTCGCGTGCGCAGCCGCCCGCCACGCGCTCGAATTTGCTTCCCTTGAGCCGCACGACATCGATTGCTACATCGTTGCAACGGTAACGCCGGATTTTTCTTTTCCGGCGACGGCCTGCATCGTGGCTTCGAAGCTCGGCGCGCAAAACAAAGCGGCGTTCGATATCGAAATTGCCTGTAGCGGCTTTATCTATGGCCTCACCGTCGCCTCGAGTTTAATCCGTAGCGGCGTCTACAGGCGCGTCATGCTCATCGGTGCGGAAACCCTTACGAAAATCGTGAACAAAAAAGACCGTTCGACGGCGATCTTGTTCGGCGACGGCGCCGGCGCCATCATCCTTGAGAGTTCGCAGACGGATTCTTTTCTGAGCAGCGAACTCGGCTCGGACGGAAGCCGGCCGGAAATTTTGGGCGTCCCCGCCAGCGGATCGCGTTCGCCGCTGGACCCGCTGCGCTACGACATGGGCGAACAATATATCTATATGGAGGGCCGCGAAGTCTTCAAATTTGCCGTCACCAAGATGATCGAGTCGACCGAAATCGCCTTGCGTAAAGCGAACCTCTCGCATGCGGATCTGGATTTTCTGATCCCGCACCAAGCCAACAAGCGCATCATCGACGCAGCGGCAAAATATCTGGATATGCCGGCCGAAAAAGTGGTGATCAACATCCACGAGTACGGCAACACGTCCGCCGCATCGATACCCATCGCCCTTTCCGAAGCCGTACACAGCAACAAAATCAAGCCCGGAAACATTCTGTGCTTCGTCGGCTTCGGCGGCGGATTATCGTGGGGCGCCGTAGCGTGGAAATGGTCAGCATGAGCCGAACGCTGCGCGCCGCGGCCGTCTTTCCCGGACAGGGTTCGCAAGCCGTGGGCATGGGCGGGGACATTGCACGCAAGAGTGCAGCGGCTAGGGCCGTGTTCGATCGCGCGAACGGCGTGCTCGGATACGATCTGTTCGAGCTGATGCAAACCGGCCCGGAAGAAAAGCTGCGCGAAACGCAATATTCGCAACCCGCTATCTTCGTCGTCAATCTCGCACTCTACGAAGCGGGCCGTGACGGCCTGGACGTCGTGGCAAGCGCCGGTCACTCGTTCGGTGAATTTTGCAGCCTCACGATCGCCGAATCGATCTCGTTTGACGACGCACTACACATCGTGAGCGCCCGCGGCAAGGCGATGCAGCGTGCAGCCGAAATGGCCGCCGGTGCAATGTCCGCCGTTATCGGGTTTGAAGCGGCGCGCATAAGGGAAATCGCGGACCGCGTGAGGGTGCAGACCGGGATGCGTTTGCAACTTGCTAATTTCAACTCGCCATCGCAAATTGTGATCAGCGGCGACCTGGAAGCCGTGCGCGCGGCCGGCGATGCAATGGCGGAGGCCGGCGCAAAACGCATCGTGCCGCTCAACGTATCCGGCGCGTGGCACAGCGCGTTAATGGAACCGGCGATCGAAAAATTTTCACAATCCGTAAACGCAGCCGCCTTTGCGCTTCCGAAGTTTGCCGTGATATCGAATGTGGACGCGCAGAAGTACACGAGCGTCGAACAGATAAAACACAATCTGGTGCGCTCGATCACGGACGAAGTCCGCTGGCACGACACCGCACTCGAGCTGCTGCGCGAACGTTTGGATATCGTGGTGGAGTTCGGCGCAAACCCCGTGCTCGGTCCGCTCATGCGCCGCCTCCCGGACGCTCCCGACGTCGCTAACGTGAGTGACGGCGGCGGAATCGAAAAATTGCAAAAGAAAATCGGCGCGGGGCTGCCGGCATGAACTTCGAGCGCAAAGTTGCTTTTATTACGGGTGCCAGCCGCGGCATCGGCCGGGCAATTGCCTGCGACCTCAGCGCGAACGGTGCCGATGTTGTGCTTGTGGGTCGCGACCGTAACGCCCTCGAAGAGACGGCTGCGGCCTGCCCGGGCTCGCGCACGCACATCATTACTGCCGACGTCGCAAGCGCGTCCGCGGTTGATGCCGCCGTCGAGGAAGCGCTCGAGCAATTCGGCCAGATCGACTTTGCGATCGCTAATGCCGGACAGTCCGTGGACGCGCTGTTAGTGCGCTTAAAAGAAGACGCGCTCGAGCAAATGCTCGCGGTCAATCTCAAATCCGCCTTTTATCTGTGCGGTGCGGTCGCGCGCCCGATGATGAAAGCGCGGTCGGGCTCGATCGTGCTCATGAGCAGCATCGTGGGCCTTAACGGCAATGCCGGACAGTCCGCATACGCGGCGTCCAAAGCCGGCCTGCTTGGTCTTGCCAAGTCCCTAGCGAAGGAATTGGGTTCACGGAACATAAGAGTCAACGCCGTTGCTCCGGGCCTGATCCAGACCTCGATGACCGAAAAATTGCCCGACGCAGCACGTGAATATTTTCTAAAGTCTACGGCCCTCGGACGGATGGGCAGACCGGAAGATGTGAGCGGAGTCGTTTGTTTTCTTTGCTCGGATGCCGCCGGATATATAACGGGCCAGACGCTCGTTGTCGACGGCGGCGTTTTGATGTCGTAGTAACTGCACCTCATTCAATAGGAGTCGTAATGTCAACAACGTTTGATAAAGTTAAGAAGATCATCGTCGAGCAGCTCGGTGTCGATGAAGATGAAGTCACGCCCGAAGCATCCATCACCGATGATCTCGGTGCCGACTCACTGGATCAAGTCGAACTGGTCATGGCCTTCGAAACCGAGTTCAACATCGACATCCCGGATGAAGAAGCCGAAAAAATCAAAACCGTCGGCGATGCCGTTTCGCGCATCGACTCAACAGCGGTTAAGGAGTAGTACTCACTGTTCGAATCTCTTTCTGACCGGCTCGGCGCGATATTCTCGCGCCTAACCGGTCGCGGTAAGCTCGGCGAGAGCGAAGTCAACGAGGTGATGCGCGAAGTGCGCGTTGCTCTGCTTGAGGCTGACGTTTCGCTTGCAGCTGCCAAAGAGTTCGTCAACAAAGTTAAGGAACAAGCGGTCGGGCAGAACGTGTTCGAATCGCTCACGCCCGCGCAAACCATCATCAAAATCGTGCACGATGAGTTGGTGGCACTGCTCGGCGGAGCGCAGGCGCGCCTGCAGTTCTCCGATGCGCCACCGTCGGTCATCATGCTGGTCGGATTGCAAGGCTCGGGCAAAACGACGCACGCCGGTAAACTTGCGCTGCGTTTGAAAGAACAAGGCCGCCGCACGCTGCTCGTTGCGGCCGACGTCTATCGTCCGGCGGCTATCGCGCAGTTGCAAACGCTCGGCAAACAAATCGACCTGCCGGTGTACGAAGCCGGCCAAGGCGACCCGGTAAAAATCGCGCGCGACGGGGTGGCGGAAGCGAAGCGGCTTGGTCTTTCGACCGTCATTATCGATACCGCCGGGCGCCTGCAAATCGACGAAGAACTCATGATCGAGCTCGAAAAGATCAAGAGCGCGCTCGATCCAAAAGAAATCCTCCTGGTTGCGGATTCGATGACGGGCCAAGAAGCCACGAACGTAGCCAAGGGCTTCCACGATCGCCTCGGTATTACGGGCGTTATTCTGACCAAACTCGACGGCGACACGCGCGGCGGCGCCGCCCTTTCGATTCATAAGGTGACGGGCGCGCCGATCAAGTTTATCGGAATCGGCGAGAAGTTATCGGCAATGGAGCCGTTCTATCCGGACCGGCTCGCCTCGCGCATCCTCGGTATGGGCGATGTCCTCACGCTGATCGAACGCACGCAAGAAGCGTTCAGCGCCGAGCAGGCAAAAGAACTCGAACAAAAATTCAGCAAGAATCAATTTACGCTCGACGACTTCTTGAACCAAATGCGGCAAGTTCGCAAGATGGGCAACTTCGCAGACATTCTCAAGATGATTCCGGGGATGTCCAAAGCGCTGCCCAAAGACTTCGAAGTCGACGAAAAGCAAATCGGCAAAGTTGAAGCCATCATCTGCTCCATGACGCGCCGCGAACGGGTCCATCCGGCCATCCTCAACGGCTCGCGCCGCAAGCGAATCGCACAAGGCAGCGGCGTGCAAGTCTCCGACGTCAACCGCCTTATCAAACAATTCGACGAAGCCAAAACCATGATGAAAAAAATGGGCGGCATGAAAGGCAAAATGCCCAAGCTGCCCGCGGGAATCGGCGGCCGGTAGATATATGCATGATAGTGATGTGTGGGCGAAGAGTTGATCCCGCGTAATGGTTTAAAAGGCGCTACGCCCAGCGATAATGCTCCGATGGACAAGCTCCTGTTCGTTACGACCCCCCTAGGGGAATGTCCGCACTTGCATAATGCGTGCGGGGT
>JALZBM010000040.1 GCA_030947385.1 Vulcanimicrobiota bacterium | reverse complement strand
CGATCATGCTGGCGGCACTGCTCGGGCTCGACCGGGCGTTCATCGAAAGCGCATGGCAGATGCTCGCCGGCGGCGAACCCGAAACGCCATAGTGGACCCCTTAATCATTACGGTCGCTCCGGTAGGGGCGGAATTAACGCCTGACCAGACGCCGCATCTCGCGGTTACGCCCAAAGCGCTCGGTGAGGTTGCGCGCAAAGTGCGCGCGGCGGGCGCATCGTTAATCCACGTGCACTGCCGCAATGACGACGGCACGAACACGCACGACGTCGCCCGTTTCGCGCAAGCCTACGACGAAATCCGCGCGGGCAGCGATTTGATCGTCCAGTTTTCCTCCGGCGGCGCGATCGGCATGACGCCCGAAGAACGTTCGCAGCCGCTGCAACTGCGACCGGAAATGGCGACGCTGACTTGCGGTACGGTAAATTTCGGCGACGACATTTTTGAAAACAGTTTTCCGATCATGCGCGGCATCCTCGCGGCGATGAACCGTTACGGCGTCAAGCCCGAACTCGAAATTTTCGATAAAGGTCATTTGAGCAACGCGCGCAGGCTGGAACGCGAGGGTTTGCTCTCGTTCCCGCAACACGTCGACTTCGTTCTCGGCGTACCCGGCGGTTTGGAGGCCAGCGTCCAAAATTTGTGCGATCTCGTCGACGATCTGCCCGCCGGATGCACGTGGTCGGTGGCAGGCATCGGGCGCATGCAGTTGCCGCTCGCAATGGCGGCAATCGCGATGGGCGGTCACGTTCGCGTCGGGTTGGAAGATAATATCTATTATGCGAAGGGCAAACTTGCGACCAACGAAGACTTGGTTGCGCGAATCGTGCGCATCGCGCTGGAGGCTGGGCGCCCGGTCAGCACGCCGGATCAAGCGCGCGCCATCCTCGGCCTCAAACCTCTCGCGCAGACGGGCACAGGAGAAGCGGTGGGAAGCCCGTAACTAGCGCGGGTTCTTAAGGGGGATACTCGAGCTGTTTACTTACGTGATGCGCCGGACGCTGCAAGCGGTACCGCTGCTGATCTTGATCTCGCTGATTTTGTTCATCATTTTGAACAACGCACCCGGCGGCCCGCTCGCGCCCTACCTGCAGAATCCGCACATCACCCCCGCCGATATCGAACGGCTCAAACATAACCTGGGACTCGACCGTCCCATTTATTTCCGGTACTTCGTCTGGCTCGGACAAGTTTTGCACGGCGACTTCGGCTACTCGACATCCAATTCCGAACCGGTGCTGCAGGCGATTTTGGAACGGCTTCCCGCCACGCTCGAATTGCAGGTCAGCGCATTTCTGCTCGCCCTCACGCTCGGTCTTGCCGCCGGCATTTTCGCCGCGGTGCGTCCCTACTCGCTCGCGGATTACCTTATTACCACGCTTGCATTTTTCGGGCAGTCGATGCCGGTGTTCTGGTTTGCGCTGATGATGCAGCTCGCGTTTGCGGTGCACGGCATTCACGGTTTCGGCTACGAATTGCGTCTTCCGTCCGCGGGGATAAGTACGTTCGATCAATTCAATTTTGGAGACCGGATCTCGCATTTGATTTTGCCGACCATCGTGCTCGGGCTCTTGCAGCTTGCGCTCTACAGCCGGTTCATGCGCAGTTCGATGCTCGAAGTCATCAAAACCGACTACATGCGCACGGCTTCGGCTAAGGGCTTGGACGGACGCACCGTGCTGTTCAAACACGGTTTGAAAAATGCGATGATTCCGATCGTAACCGTCGTCGCGCTTGCGCTTCCGGGCCTCCTCGGCGGCGCGGTCGTCACGGAAACGATTTTCGCGTGGCCCGGCTCCGGACGCATGTTCTATAACGCCCTGGGACAAGAAGACATCGCGCTGCTGATGGGTTATCTGCTCGTGCTCGCATTTTTGGTCGTCTTTTCAAACCTGCTGGCAGACGTGACGTACGCGTGGCTCGATCCGCGCGTGAAGTACGATTAGGAGATTGCCGTGGCTGCAAGCATCCCGTTAAATCAACCCATCGTTCCCGAAGAAGAGTTCAGCATCAGCAAGAACACGGTGTGGCGGCGTTTCCGGCGGCACCGTCTGGCGCTTGCGGGCATCGTCGTGCTCGCGCTCATGGTGCTCTTCGCCGTTTTTGCGCGGCAGCTCGCGCCCTACGATCCCAATGCCATCGATAATGTCAATTGGCAGGGCACACCGCTTGCGCCCGGGATCGCGCACCACGTTTTAGGGACCGATGAAGTCGGACGCGATTTGCTTTCGCGCTTGATGTTCGGCGCGCGTATCTCTTTGACGGTGGGCATTGCGGCCACGGTGATGGAGATCATCATCGGATCCGTGCTCGGCGCGATTGCGGGCTACTACGGCGGCTGGGTCGACTGGATCATCATGCGCGTCACGGACGTCTTTCTTTCGATTCCCCTCTTGCCGCTGCTCCTCGTACTCACGGCCATCGTGTCTGCGAGTTCCACCAAAGCGAGTTTGAGTTTCGGGGTTATCGTCATCATTATCGGTGCGCTGACGTGGCCGGCCGTCGCACGTTTGGTGCGCGCGCAATTTCTGTCGCTGCGCGAGCGTGAGTATACGGAAGCGGCGCGCGCGCTCGGCAACAACGACGCCCGCATCATTTTCCGTCATCTGCTTCCCAACGCGATGGCACCGATCATCGTTCAAGCCACGCTGGACGTTGCGGGCGTCATCATTCTGGAATCGACCCTGTCGTTTCTGGGCTTCGGCATTCAGCCGCCCACGGCGTCGTGGGGCAACATGCTTTCCAACGCCATCTCCAACTTGCAGGTGGCATGGTGGGCCGCGGTCTTCCCGGGCCTGTGCATCCTCGTCACCGTCCTCTCCATTAACTATATGGGTGACGGTCTGCGAGATGCACTTGACCCGAATACCCGCTGAGGGTACACTTCATGAGTCCTCCAGGTCCCTAGGGGCTGGATAGGCCTTACCGTGGGGTCGTGGCGGAATTGGTAGACGCACTAGCTTGAGGTGCTAGCGGGAGCAATCTCGTGTGAGTTCGAGTCTCACCGTCCCCACCAGTAAGGCTTTCTGCGAGGCCTGGCACTTTACGCTGCCGGGCCTTTCCATATTGGGCGGACGGCCGGTCACAGGGCGGCGATTCTTATGGTTTCTTGATGGTGCCGGCGCGTGCCCCGGGATACAATTGGGCCTGAAACAATGACCGCCGGCACGGCGTAGAAACAGTGACAAGCAAGAAGCGCAGGGAGTTTTTTATTGTGGGCCTGACCCGATTCGCGATCAACCGTCCGACCATCATCGCAATGGTGACCATCGCCTTAATGGTGTTCGGCATCATTTCGTACAATGCGCTCGGTCGCAACCTCTTCCCGAACGTCGCGTTTCCCGTCGTCGTCGTCAGTGCCGGCTACCCCGGTGCTTCGCCTGCCGAAATGGAAAAACTGATCGTCAAGCCGATCGAAGATCAGCTTGACGGGATCGACAATCTCGATAAATTGCAAGCGACGACGCAGGAAGGCCAAGCCGCCGTCATCGTGCAGTTTAAGCTCAACACGAACTTAGACTTTGCTGCACAAGAAGTGCAACAGCGCGTGAACGCGGCGCGCCAGTACATGCCCAACGATCTCGATCCGCCGAGCGTCGATAAAAACAGCAATGCGTCGGATCCGATCATCGAAGAGGTGCTCAGTTCGACCGCCATCTCGGGTCCTGCTCTCGGCGATCTGGTCAAAGACCGGATCGTTCCGGATATCAAGACCATTCCGGGCGTACAATCCGTCGACGTGCGGGGCGAACCCGGACGCGAGATTCAAGTCAATCCGCTCGCGGGCCGCATGCTCGCCACGAATACGACGCTGCCGGACATCTTCAATACCCTTGCGGCGAACAACGCCAACCTGCCCGGCGGGCGCCTCGACATGCCGAATGCCGAGACCAGTGTCTCCGTTCACGCCGACATCATCAATCCGATGGACATCATGCAAATTCCGTTGGTGATTCCGGGTGGCGCGCAAAGTAATTTTCGCATCGGCGACGTTGCGAACGTTGTCGACGGCCATCTCGAACAGCGGCGCGTCTCGCACTACAACGGTGAGAGCACCGTCATTCTCGATATCCAGCGTCAGGTCACCGCCGACACCGTCAAGACGACCGGCGTTGCGCGCGTGGCGATGCTCGACATTGCCAAAAAATATCCGCTCGTACATTTCAAGGAACTCGAAGCATCGGCGGACTACACCCAAGCCTCCATTAACGGCGTTTTACAGAGTTTGCTCGAGGGCATTTTCCTAACGGCGATCGTGATGCTGCTCTTCCTTCATGCGTGGAGAAATGCGGCGGTCGTCATGATCGCAATTCCGACCTCCCTGCTTTCGACGTTTATCGTTATGCGCGCGCTCGGTTTTACCGTTGACATCATTTCCATGATGGGCCTTGGGTTGACCATTGGTATTCTGGTTGACGACTCCATTGTCGTACTTGAAAATATTACGCGTCATCGAGACATGGGTGAGGATGCCACCGCTGCGGCGCTGAACGGCCGCACGGAAATCGGGGGCGCGGCGGTGGCAATCACGCTCGTCGACGTCGTCGTATTTTTGCCGATCGCGTTTCTCTCCGGGATCGTCGGCAAATTCATGCAAGAGTTCGGCATCGTCATCGTGGTCGCAACGCTCTTTTCGCTGCTTGTCAGCTTTACGCTTACGCCGCTGCTGGCTGCGAAGTGGTCGGTCAAAGAGCGCAGCGTCGCGCCGCCCAAGTGGCTCGGTTGGTTTAAGGCCGGCTTCGACCGTTTGTTGAGTTGGTATCACACCTCTGCGTTACCGTTCGCGCTCGCGCACGGATGGTTCATCGGTTTTACGTGCGTGATGCTCGTCGTTAATGCCATCGCGCTGGCGGCAGGACCGGGCAGTGCGGTAATGATCGATCTTGCGATCGGCGCAGTCCTAGCCGTGTGGTTTGCGATTTCGGTTCTCGCCGGGCCGCGCTTTGCGCCGGCTTCCGGCAACTCAAATGGTTCGCCGCCTTCCAAACGGGCACGGTTTCTCCGCTGGATGGCGGGTGCGCGTAACCGCTGGAAAGTGTCGCTCGTAACGATTGCGATTCCCGCGGCGCTCGCCGCCGGGATGGCGATGGCGCATCAAATCGGCGGAGAGTTTATTCCGAGTACGCCCGTGGGCGTCGTGCGCTTAACGCTCGATTACCCGCCCGGCACGCCGCTGTCGACGACGCAGCACGGCGTGGATCGTCTCGAGCGGGAAATTCTGAAAATCGGCGGCGTCGAAAGCGTCATTTCGACGACCGGTGTGAAGCCCTCCGGGTTCGGATCGACGATCGGCGGCAACGTTGCGCGCATGACGGTCATGACGTACAAGAACCGCCGCAAAGAACAGTATCCGATTACGGATAAAATTCGTACGCTCGATTGGACCGTGCCCGGCGGTAAGCTCATCGCGGCCGGCGAAAGCGGCGGCGGCGGCGGAGATCCGATCAACTACACGCTTTCCGGACCGGATGCCTCGCTTCAAGAGGGAGCCAACAAACTCGCCGCCTTCATTCGTTCCATCAAGGGGACGGTCAACGTGCAGACCAGTGCGGAAATGGCCGCTCCGCGCGTCAACGTGCACATCGATCCCGCGCGTGCCGCGGTCCTCGGTGTCTCACCCGGTGCCGCGGCAACCGCAGCACGCATCGCGATCGGTGGCGCCGTCGCGACAAAAGTCCGCACTGAGTCGGGTTTGATCGACGTGCGCTTACAGATGCCGGCAAACGACCGTCATAATATTTCCGATATCGGCAACATTCTGGTGCGCTCAAATTCCGGACAACTCGTGGCGCTCTCGAAAGTTGCGGAGTTTTCCATGACGAAAGCGCCGACCAAGATCGAACGTCAAAACCGTCAGCGTGTCGTTGCCGTGACCGGCGGTCTGGATCAGAATTCACCCAATACGCTGGGCGATATCAACAACAAGATCGATGCCGCGCTCAAACAACCCGGATTTTTACCGTCCGGAACGTCGACGACATCCGCCGGCGATTCGCAACTTCAACAGGAAACGTTCTCCAGCATGGGGCTGGCACTGATGACGTCGTTCGTCCTCGTGTATATGCTCATGGTGATCCTGTACGGGTCGTTCCTGGAACCGTTCATCATCATGTTTGCGGTGCCGGTCGCCCTTGTCGGTGCGCTCGGCGGATTGGAACTGCGCGGACAGACGCTCAATCTGTTTTCGCTGATCGGCATCGTCATGCTCTTCGGGCTCGTCGCCAAGAACGGCATCCTGCTCGTCGATTACACGAATACGCTAACGCGGCGCGGCATGAAAGTGCGCGACGCCCTCGTGCGCGCAGCCGAAACGCGTTTCCGGCCGATCGTTATGACGACGTGCGCGATGGTCTTCGGCATGTTGCCGCTGTCGCTCGGCCTGACTGAAGGTGCCGAAGAACGCGCGTCCATGGGCACGGTGCTGATCGGCGGGTTGCTGAGCTCGCTGATCCTGACGCTATTCTTGGTTCCGGTTGTGTACAACACGTGGATGGGCGCGCTCGAACGACGGGCCCAGCGCAAGGCCGATCGCGCCGCCGTCGAGTCCGAATTGCGGCCGCCGGCGAGTGCGGGAGTGCCGAGCACGATCTAGCGTCGTACGGCTAAGCAATTAGGCCCACGGCCGCACACTTGGTGTGCGGCCGTACTTTTTGTGGGTATGAACGGCTTCGGAGGTAAATTCTTACTATGTCTTTTTACAAGAAGGTTCTTGCCGGCGCACTTGCGGCCGGCGCGATCGCGACCCTTTCCGTGACCGCCGCTACCGCTCAAAGTGTCACGATCGTCGTCAACGGTCAGACGGTCAATTTCGATCAACCCCCCGTCGAGCGCGCGGGACGTGTATTCGTGCCGTTGCGGGGCGTCTTCGAGCGCCTCGGAGCGAG
This sequence comes from Vulcanimicrobiota bacterium, assembly GCA_030947385.1. Classification (GTDB taxonomy): domain Bacteria; phylum Vulcanimicrobiota; class Vulcanimicrobiia; order Vulcanimicrobiales; family Vulcanimicrobiaceae; genus JACRUB01. The sequence continues at coordinate 6,429 of JALZBM010000040.1, read as the reverse complement.
CGTGGTGTACGCAAGCGGCCAGATCAACGCAACCGGCAACGGCCGTAACATCTCGCTTCACATCGGTTCGAATCAAGCCACCGTCAACGGCCAGCCCGTTACGGTCGACGTGGCGCCGTTTTTAGTTGGGGCGCGCACGCTCGTCCCGCTTCGTTTTGTCGCTCAAGCACTCGGCGCGACCGTCAATTATAACAGTAACGACCGGACGGTTGCGATTAACGGCGGCGGTGCCGCGCCCGTTACGGTTACGCCCGCTGCGCCGTCCGCACCGAACTATATCCGCGTAACGTCGCCTGCGTCGGGCACGCATGTCGGCGGAACGTTTACGATCTCCGGAAGAACCCGTCCGGGTTCGGCGATCGAAATTTCGGCTACCAGCGGCACAAATATCGGCGGGATTCCCGTCGGCAGCGGAACGTTTAACAATACGACGACCGCCGATGGAACGGGATACTTCTCCCTTACCGTCCACGTTGCGCCGATTCCGGGCGGCAGGGCGGCCGTAACGATTCAATCCGTGGCTCCCAATAACGGTGGGAAAGTTATCAAGCAACTCGCTTATCCGATCTAGTTAATCCCTCACTCTCGGCTGTAATTTGGAGACCGCTCACATGAACAAAACCTACCTCGCCGCGGCGGCTGCGTCGCTGCTTGCGTTCGTCATACCGTGCGCCGCGCAAGCGGCGCCGGTTACGATCACCGTCAACGGGAATGCGCTCTCGTTCGACCAACCGCCGATCGAGCGGGGCGGGCGCGTGTACGTACCGCTACGGGGCGTCTTCGAACGCCTCGGAGCAACGGTCGTCTACGCGCGCCCGACCATCAACGCGACCGGCAACGGTCACAACATCAACTTGTCGATCGGATCGCGGTCGGCCACCGTGGACGGCAACGGTGTCTCGCTCGATTCCCCGCCCTTTCTGGTGGGATCGCGCACGCTCGTGCCGCTGCGTTTCGTCGCACAAGCCCTCGGGGCAACGGTAAACTACAACGGCAACACGCGCGTCGTTGCCATCTCGGGCTCCGGGGGCGGCAACTCTTCAGGAAGTGCCTCCGGCAATTCGGGCAACGCGAACGGTAACGTCGGGACGGTATCGCTAACCAACCTCAACCCCAACAACGGCGACGTCATTTCGTCCAAAGCACCGACGCTCACCGGCAACTTTAGCGAAAACGTGGATGCGAACAGCGTGCACATTCTCTTGGACACCCGCGACATCACGAGTAGTTCGTCGGCATACGTCAGTCCGAATTCTTTCCAGATCACGCTGCCGCAAATTCCGGCCCAGCAGCACACGGTAACCGTGCGCGGCAACTCGGCGGCCGGCGCCGCGTTCTCGCAGTCCTATTCGTTCACATCGGGCGCCGACACGAGCAAACCGTTCGTTCAAAACGTCAGAATCAACGGCGTTGCGGCAACGCAAGGCATGCAGGTTCCGGCGTCGTACACCGTCGCGGGTTCTGCAACGCCGAACTCGACCGTGCAAGTCATCATCGGGTATTCAACATCGATTCTCAACGGCCTCATTCCCACGGGAGATCGCACGAACTCTCAGACGGTAACGGCCGACGGCAGCGGGCGTTTCAGCGCGAATATCGATTCTTCGCTGATCGGCAGTCCCGCGCAATACTCCCTAGCCCTGCGATCGATCAACACCACGACAAAAGCCTCGAGCACGCCGGTGCAATTCTCGGTGCATACGTAGAGGCGGCCGATATTCGCGCGGCGCGAGTTCGCTTGCCCCCAAAGGGCCGCGGGCTCGTGCCGCGCAAAGAACGCCCCTTGTCTTCTCTGGAAAAACCCGCTCCGCCGGCGCGCAAACGGTCCGCTCTGATAACCGGCGCCGGCGCCGGCCTTGCACGCGGCATAGCTCTCGCACTGGCGCGTGCCGGCGACGATATTGCGTTCACCTACCGGCCGGGCGGCACGCCGCCGGACCAAACGCTCGCCTTGCTCCAGTCCAACGGTTACTCCGCGCAGGCGTTCGGTGTCGATTTTCTCGCGCCGGAAGAGATCGTTGAAACGGCGCTCGCGCCGCTCGTTGCGCGGGTCCTCCCCGATATTCTCGTGCACGCAGTCGGGCCGATGACGGTCAAGCGGTTCGAGCGCACAACGCTTGCCGACTACCACGAAATGATGGATGGAAATTTGCGAAGCGCGGTGCAAGCCTGCTCGGCCGTGCTGCCCGGAATGCGGGAGCGGCATTTCGGGCGTGTCATTTTCTTCGGGCTCAACGGTTCGCAGTTTACGCAACCGGCCCGCGGCCTCACGCTGCACGCTGCGGCGAAGGCGGGATTAGTCGCCTTTGCACGGGCGCTCGCACTTGAAGAAGGCAAGCACGGCATCACCGTCAACGTTGTTGCGCCCGGCGACATTCGCGAGAAGTACCGCTCGCGTGACGAAGCGCGCATGTCAACGGCGGCCAATCCTTCCGGCCGTCCCGGTAGTTGGGAAGATGTCGCCGACGCCGTCTTGTTTCTGGTGCGCGATGACGCCGACTTCGTTAACGGTGCAATTTTAAATGTTGCCGGGGGGTTGGCCGACGCGTACGAGCGAAACGCGCAACGCCCATGACATTTGATGAATCCGCGTCCGTCCACCGCCGTTTCGAGCTTCCGGGGTCCGCCCCGCACTACGGCCCCGACAAAACGGTCGAAGTCGAGCACATTCACCTCCATCTAATTCCGGATTTGGAAGCGCATGCGCTAGACGGCGAATGCACGACGACCATCCGCGCGCTGGATGAGGATGTCGCGGAATTGGCACTCGATGCCGTAGATTTGCAAGTGAGTGCAACGAGCCGGTCCGGCGGCGGCTCCACCGCATTTACGCGTCGCGGGAACAAAATTGCCGTGCATTTCGATCCACCGGTCCGAGCGGGAGAGACCGCGCAGTTTACGATTGTCTATCGCCTCGAGCGGCCGCGCCACGGACTGTTTTTCGTTGAGCCGACCGCTCTGTATCCGGACAAAGTGCGCCATGCGTGGACGCAGAGCCAAGACGAAAACGCGCGCTACTGGTTTCCATGCCTGGACTACCCGGCCGAAAAGCAAACGACTTCCACGACGGTCGTGGTCAAGAAGGGGCTCTTCGCGCTCGCGAACGGAGTGCTGACGCAGCGCGAAGACCGCGGCGAGACGACCGTCTTTACTTACGAGCAGCGCGTCGCGCACTCAACCTACCTAACGACGCTCGTGGTCGGCCCGTTCGTTGAAATCGAACAGCGGGGTGGCGAAGTTCCGGTGTATTATTACGTGCTTCCCGGCCGGCAAGCCGACGGCGAACGTTCGTTTGGAAAGACGCCGAAAATGATCGACGTCTTCGAAAAAGCGATCGGCACGAAATATCCCTACGGACGGTACTCGCAGATTGCCGTTTCCGATTTCATCTTCGGCGGTATGGAGAATACGTCGGCGACCACGCAAACCGACCGCACGTTACACGACGAGCGCGCACACCTGGATTTTTCCAGCGACCCGCTCGTGTCGCACGAGTTGGCGCACCAATGGTTCGGGGATCTGCTAACCTGCCGCGATTGGTCGCACGCGTGGTTGAACGAAGGGTTTGCCACGTATTTCGAGGCGGTGTTTCGCGAAGCGGACCTCGGATACGATGAGTATCTGTACGATATCTTCGGCTGCGTCGAACGGTATCTCGACGAAGATGCCGGCCGCTACCGCCGTCCGATCGTTTGCAACACGTACCGCGATCCGATCGAACTCTTCGACCGCCACCTGTACGAGAAGGGCGGCGCGGTCTTGCACATGCTGCGCGGCGATTTGGGCGAGAAACGTTTTTGGCGCGCCATCGCGCGCTACGTGCGCGACAATGCCGGCCGCAACGTCGAAACGATCGATCTCATTCGTGCCATCGAAGTTTCGAGCGGCCGCAACATGCGCGGATTTTTCGATCAGTGGGTTTACCGCGGCGGCCATCCGGAAGTTACGGTTGACGTGGCGTACGATTCGAAGCGCAAGATGCTCAAAGTTACCATCGCGCAAAAGCAGCATGCGGACGAGCGCAATCCGCTGCACACTTTCACCGTTGAAGTCGGCGTATGCGAACGGCTCCCGAATGCTCCCGCGCAAGATTTCGGGATTGCGCAGCTGCCGGGGGAGCGGCGCATTGCGATGAAGGTGGAACGCGCGGTTGAAACGTTTTTCGTCCCGCTCGATTACGAACCCAAACTCGTCCGGTTCGATCCCGGGGCATTTCTGTTGGGAGCCATTACCTACAAGCTCGGTACCGACTATGCCGCGGCAACCTTGGGGCACGACCCGGATGTCGTCGCGCGCATTCGCGCGGCGCGCGAACTTGCCAAAGACGGATCACCGGCGGCGCAGGCCGCTTTGCGCACCGCATTCGAACGCGAGCCCTTTTGGGGAGTGCTGGCGGAGTCCGCGGCTGCCGCCGGTGCCACGCGCGCGCCGTGGGCGCTCGATCTCTTAACGCTCTACATCGGACACGCACATCCGAAGGTTCGCCGTAGCGTTGTTATGGCGCTTGGAAACTTTCGCGATAAGCGAGCCGCCGAATCTTTATTACCGCCGGCGCAAAACGACCGGTCGTACTTCGTGCAGGCTGCCGCCTTGCAAGCCTTAGGCAAAACGCGCGATCCTCGTGCGTTCGACGTCCTTTCGGCGGCGCTGCGCATGGCGAGCTGGAACGGCGTAATTGAATCGGGCGCCGCACACGGTTTGGCGGAGCTGGCCGACGTCCGTGTGCTGCCGCTGTTGATCGAAGCCGCGCAACCCGGCAAAGAAGAGGCGTTGCGGCGCGCGGCGCTGGGATCGCTCGCGCGTCTTGGAGCGTTGGTCGAGGAGTGCCGTACGAGCGTCGCCGATACGATCAACGCGTACCTTGCCGATTCCAATTTTCTCGTGGCCGTTTCCGCCATTGCGGCCGCAGAACGGCTAGGCGACCGGCGCAGTTTGGCCGCGCTCGATCGCTTGCACAACGCGTTCGACGGGCGCATCCGTCGCGACGCAATGGAGGCGGCGACGCGAATTCGCGAAGGCCAGAAAGTTCCCGCACAGGTTGCCGGATTGCGCACCGACATCGATGCGTTGCGCGACGATCAACGAAAGCTCGAGGCAAAAATCGCGGAACTCGGCGCGCGTCCGTAACCTTTTTTTCAGCGTAGTCGCGGTTGCGGCCGCGTCGTGCGCGCCGCATTCGACCCCGGCGCCGCGCGCGGCGGCGACCGGCGCCGTTCGTTTTTCTCATGCGCTTGCCGCGCCGCTCTCGCGGCGCGATCGAACTGCCGTCGCGCGCGATTTAAACCGCCTGTTTGCGCCCTTTTTTGCCGGTAGTGTAAGTCTGTGCGTGATCGATTCGAGCGGCACGCCGGCATACGCGCACCGCTGCGACCGCGCCGTCGTTGCCGCCTCGACGCAAAAAATTATTGTCGCCGCCGCCGCGCTGCGGTATTTGGGTGCTGCGTACCGCTTTCACACGCAACTCGCGTCCGTCGAGCCGATAACGGCCGGCGCACTACCGTCCGATTTGTGGCTCGTCGGTTCGGGCGATCCGGTTTTGACTTCAGAAGATCTGCGCGGCGGCGTGAAAATTTTCGGGCGCACGGGCGTACAAAGTATCGGGGGCGTCGTGCGCGTTGATGCCAGCGCGCTCTCAGGCCCCGAGCGCAATCCGCTTTGGGATCCCGCAGACGCGAACAGCGGGTTTGCCGCGGCGACGAGCGGCATCTCGCTCGATCAGGACACGATTGAATTTCACGTTCACCCTTCGGCGCCCGGTACGCCCGCGCGGATCGAACTCAAACCGCGCAGCAGCATCGTCACCTACTCGGGCACGGTGCTGACGGTTCCCGCGGGGTATTCGAGTTACGTGACCATCAATCCGACGGCTAGTCAAAACGTCTTCGTCGTGCAGGGGAAAATTGCGGCTTCTGAGGGCGAGGCAATCTATTATTTGCCCGTGAGCCGCATACCCAACTATGCCGGGGACGTTCTCGAGTCGATGCTCGAAGAACGCAATATCGCGACGCGGGGGCGCAGCGGCACGGGTATCGCACCCGCCGGCATGCACGTTTTCTGGGATCACCGGTCGCCACCGATGCGCTTTATCGTCTCGAAAATGCTCTATGAATCAAACAATCATATTGCCGAACAATTGCTGCGAAAAATCGGGCACGCGCAGGGCGGAACGGGCGACGACGCGCATGGCGCCGCTGCCGAATACGCATATCTTCGGAGCACCGGAGTACCCGTGCCGTTACTGCGGCTGGTCGACGGTAGCGGCCTCGCGGATTCGAACCGCGTGGCGGCCGTGACGCTAGCCACCCTGCTGGCACGGGCGGAGCTAACGCCGGGCGGCAATCAGCTCTACCTTGCCTTGCCCAGAGGCGGCATCGAGGGAACGTTGCGGCATTACCGTTTCTCCACAGCCCTCGGGCGCGTCCGCGCAAA
>JALZBM010000171.1 GCA_030947385.1 Vulcanimicrobiota bacterium | reverse complement strand
TTCTTACGCCGAAGATGGTCGGCTTCCAGGCCGATGCGGCAATTCCAAAAGCAACGCGAATTCGCGTGAGTGTGGACGCAAGCTTGACGGACCGCGCTGGAAAAGCGATCGGGAACGGCTTCGCGTGGACGTTCGCGAGTGAGCCCGTCAACCTGACCGGGCTACCCGGCCCGCACGATGAGAAAGCTCCGCTCGACGATCGGCCGCTGGCCACCAATCCAACCTTTGCAGTAACCTCAAATGTGGAACTAGACGCCGCTTCGCTCGCAGCGGCCACCCTCTTTCAAGAGAGCGCCACCGGAACGCGTGTAAACGCAAGCGCACAGTTTGATAAAACCGCAACGCCCGAACCCGGCGACGCCGCAACGCAGTCCTTCGATCCCTCGCTTCAAACCTACGTGTACCGCATTAAACCGCTCTCCATACTAGCGACCGGTGCGACGTACGCGCTTGTTATCGCTTCGGGAGTCAAACCGGCACGCGGCAACCTTTCGAGCGCGGGGGAGTTCAGAGGCCGCTTTGCAACCTACGGCGCGCTCACATTTAAAGGAGCGGACTGGAGTTCGCCGGGTCGTTTCGAGCAAGGCGATCCGGTGCTCAGATTCAACAACGGTTTGGACGCGCGTTCCGCGATGAGCGCCATTTCGCTCCAGCCCTCACCCGCTCGCGGAACTAAAATCGTGAGTCTGAACGACGGCGATAACAGCATCGCGATTAATTCCTACGCCCTGGCGCCGCAAACGACGTACACGATAAACATCGGCAGCGGTCTGAAGGATCAATTCGGGCAAACGCTTGGAACGGCCGCGACCGCAACGCTACGCACGTCCAATCTCGCGGCGGACTTCTGGTCTCCGACCGGACTCAACCAATTCGCGCGCTCGAACTCACTTCAATTACAGTACTCAGCCGTAAATCTGCCGGACAACCGCTACCGGGCTGCATATCGCGCGCTCGCGCCGCCCGACATAGCGATGCTTTCCTACGACGGTATCGATCAAACGAACGCGCCGCTTCCGCCCCCAGCGACATGGGGACAGTTCACGCTTGCCGCCGGCAAAAATAGAATCGCCACAATCGGCGTTCCCGTAACGGAGAAGCTGGGCGCACCGACGGGTTTTCTCGCCTACGGCGTGCAGGCACCCCCGCACGATCGCACGACGTTTTACGGTATCGTCGGCATTACGAATCTCGGCATCTTCGCGCAATGGTTTCCGCAAAGCGCATCGTTCTTGGTCCAACACGTGTCCGATGGGTCGCCGGCAGCGGGAGCGCGCGTCGCAATCTATCGTGAGAAAACGCGTGCGCCATGTGCGACGGGGCAAACCGGGGCCGGCGGCAGGCTCGAACTGCGCGGAATCGATATCGAGCGCTGCTCCGCAGGCGCGCCGGCGGAGAGTGCGCCCTCACTTATTGCGGTAGCACGCGAAGGCGCCGACTGGACGTACGCCCGGTTGAACGACTCCAGTGGCTACGGCTACGACGTCTATCTCGGATGGTCGAACGGAAAGCCGGCTTCGCGCGGAACCATTTTCACGGACCGGCAAATGTACCAGCCTGGAGAGCGCGCTGCGTTTACCGCCGTCGCTTATTTTTTGCAAAACGGCCATCTACGACGCGATGCAAATGCCCCGTACGTCGTAACGCTCCGCGATGCGAACGGCAATCTGAAAAATGTCGGATCCAGGCGTACGGACCGGTACGGCGCCTTCTCCATACCCTGGCGGTTCGACGCAAACCAGCCGCTCGGGTATTACACCATTAAAGCCGTCGGCTCAAACGGAAATGAATTGTACGGCGATCTGCGAGTTGCAGAATTCAAACCGCCCAACTTCAACGTCACGCTCGCGCTCGACAAAAAGTATGCGACGCCCGGCGCCGAGATTACGGCGACGGGCAAGAGCAGCTATCTCTTCGGAGCGCCGCTCCAAGGCGGCCGCGCTCAATATAACGTGACACGCTCGCAAGCCTACTTGCAGCCAAAAGGTTGGGACGCTTTCAGCTTCGGAAAGCAGTGGTTTTTGCCGGATCAGGCGCCGAGCGTCGGCACCGAGGTCCTGCAGCAAGACGCAACCCTCGATGCGGCAGGCCGGGCGAGTCAGACCGTCAAGGTTGCGGGCGACCTCCCGTTTGCGATGACGTACCTCGTGAGCATGCAAGTTTCCGACGTTTCCAATCTTTCCGTCGCAGACTCCCAAAGCTTCATGGCGCTGCCTTCGTCTTCGATCATCGGTTTACAGAACGCCTTCGTCGCCGATGAGGGCAAACGGTTTGACGTCAAAGTCGTGGTCACCGACCCCGACGGTAAACCGTTCACGGGCCGGCACGTGCACCTTGATTTACAGGCTATGGATTATAGCGCCGCAACCCAAGGGGTCGAAGGCGGCGACGCTGCGCGCAATTCCGTCAAATACACAACCGTCGCCAACGCAGACACGACGTCTTCATCCACGCCACAAACGGTCGGGCTCAAGGCCTCGAAGGCGGGCGCCTATCGGATTCGCGCAACTTTTTCCGGGACGGCATCGGACGCAAGCGAGAGCGACACGCAAATTTGGATTTCCGGGCCCGACCGAGTGCGCTGGAGCGCGCAAAACCCCTCGCAAGTAAAGATCACGTTGGATAAAGCGACCTACAAACCGGGAGATCTTGCAACGGCCCTAATCCAGTCACCGTATCCGCAAGCCGATCTCTACTTCTCTGTGGTTCGCGAGAAGACGCTTTACCACAAACTCGCTTCCGTGCTGGGAGGCGCCCCGCGCGTCACTTTTCGCGTAACGCCGGACATGTTGCCCAATGCCGCCGTCCAAGCCGTGCTCGTGCGCCGTGGAAAACCGCTCTCTAAACTCGCGGCGGGTTCGCTCGACAGCCTGGTTCGAATTGGCTTCGCCGCATTTTCTACGAACATCGACGCGAAGTATCTCAAACTCTCCATCGCGCCCGCACGTTCGAAGGTTGCTCCCGGGCAATCACAGACCGTCAACTTCTTGCTCAAAACCGCGAACGGTACTCCGCAACGCGGCGAACTCGCGGTCATGGTGGTCAACGATTCCATTCTCCAACTTACCGGATACCGCTTGCCGGATTTGGTGAAGACGGTGTACGCCGATCAACCAATTTCCACGCGCGTGAGCGACAGTCGTCCAAGCGTCGTTCTCTCCCCACTTTCCTCACCGCTCGGAAAGGGTTTCGGCTACGGCGGCGGATTCATGGAAGGCTCCGGTGGTACCCGTGTGCGGCGCAACTTCCAACAGTTGGCGTACGACAACGGCGCGGTGCAAACGGACGCAAGTGGGAAAGCGAGCGTTTCGTTCACATTACCCGATGACTTAACGACTTGGCGCATAATGGCCGTCGCCGTCACGGCCGGCGACGACTTCCGGTTTGCGACTAATGACGCTACCTTCGTCTCGACCAAACCGCTGATCGCCAATCCGTTACTTCCGCAGTTTGCGCGCACGGGCGATAACATTGAGGGTGGGGTTGCCCTTACGAACACCACCGGGACGAATGGAACCGTAAGTCTGGATGCAGCGCTCGGTGGAGCGCTGCGTTTTGCTACAGAAGACTCCCAAACGCTGCATCAGCAAGACCGGCTGACGATTGCTACGCAAGCATTCCGCTTTCCGATGAGCGTTGGGCCGGGATCCGTGGGAACGATGCAATTCAAGGTCGCACTGGGCGCCGCACGCGACGCGTTCGTTCTGCCGCTCGAGATTCGCAACCAGGCAATTCGCGAGAGTACGGCGCAGAGCGGCGCGCTTCCGGGCCCTCAACCGCTCGACATTCCGATTCGCAACAACGGTACGAACGGCATCCTCGAGCTGTGGCTTGCGGGTAGCATCGTCCCGCAAATCATCGTGCCCGCGGAACGCGTGCTGCGCGAGGAGCGCGGCGCCTTCGTTGAAAACGCGGCCAGTCGTCTCATGGTCGCGGCCACGCTGCAAGAAGTTGCGGTCCGCACTCGGCAGGCGCCTGCGCTCAATCTCGCCGCGGAAGTAACCGGCGATCTGGCCGAAATCTCAAAATTACAAAACGACGACGGCGGCCTTTCTGCGTGGCCCGGCGCGAAGTCGGATGCCCTGCTCACCGCGTACGCGGCTGGGAGCCTTGGTGCCGCAAAGCATGCGGGATACGCAGTAAGCGCGAGTCTATCGAGCAGCGTCACAAAGTACCTTAGCGCAGTGCTCGCCGACCCGGCAAAGAAGTCAGGCTGCAAAGCCACACCGTGTAAAGCGTTTATCCGCTTGAACGGGCTCATCGCGCTCTCCGCTCTCGGCGATACGCGCAGCGATTTTCTTTCGGACATCTACGCCGCGCGGGACACGCTCGATTTCTCCGGCCGCGCACGCCTCGCACATTACCTTCTGCAGTTTCCGAACTGGAGAAGCAACGGTGAAGATCTCACCCGTAAGCTTTCTGAAAATCTCTACTTCACGGCGCGAAACGCGAATGCGAACATCCCTTCAGAATGGAGCTGGTTCGGTTCGAGTCGTGCCGCGCAGGCCGAACTTCTTTCATTGCTTGTGGCAACGCATGCATCTTCCGACATCATCGACAATCTCGTACGCAGCGCAACGGTCACCCATTGCACCTGCCCGTTCATTGACACGTACGCTACGGCGCTGCGCTTGAGCGCGCTCTTGGACTATCTGAGGACGCAACCCGCCTCCGTGAACTTCGACGCTACGGTGAAGCTCGGCGCGAAAGTGACGCATGCCACGTTCCATGGCACAACAGCGGGGGTCAAGCACATGCGCTTTGCCGGTTCGGCGCTGCGGCAAACACCGGCAACGCTAAAGTTGAGCAAAAACGGCACGGGAACGCTTCACTACGAGATGGTGTATGCGTACCAACTCTCCGGTACGCAGCCCGGAATGCTCGCGGGGTTGCGCGTGACACGGATGGTGCATCCGGCAAACGAAGACACGGTTCTTGCCCAAATGGGATTGGTCATAGCTCCGGTTCCGGTGACGCTGGCGGCGAGCCGAGTGTTCGACGTCGCTCTCGAGATCATCACGGATCATCCCGTCGATCACGTCATGATCACCGATCCGATTCCAGCCGGTTTGGAGGCCGTCGACACAACGTTTCAAACGTCAATACCGAACTCTGCAGTCAAAAATACAAGCTGGCAAATCGATTATCAGACAATTTATAAAGATCGCATCTTTGCGTTCGCCGATCGCTTGAATGCCGGTGTGTACTCGTTCCATTACACCGTGCGGTCCGTTACGCCGGGCACCTATGCATGGCCCGGCGCCGAAGCACACTTACAATACGCACCCGAAGAATTCGGCAGAACCGCAGCCGCCACGCTCACCGTGTCACCCTGAGCCCGTCGAAGGGCCCCCTCGACAGACTCAAAAGATGACACAGCGCGACTTACTGGCCCGGGTTGTGTGCGTCCGTGCGTTCGGCTTGTAAGAGTTGCTCGCGGGCTTGCTGCATCAATTCGAGGGCCCGCACGCGATGGCCG
>JALZBM010000039.1 GCA_030947385.1 Vulcanimicrobiota bacterium | reverse complement strand
CCTTGCAACAGCTCCAGGGGAACGAACCACACAAAATCGGCTTTCCCTGTTCCCATTGCGCCGAAATAACAAAGGATCAAGAGCGCGGTTCCCGCGACGAGCAGCAAGGCGTTTTCTTTCAAGATACCGCGTCAACGAGTGCGGAATTTCGCGCATAGAGGTCTTGCACGTTGAACCGGCTGTGACGAGCCGGATAGCCTCCACGGCGCGCTTCTGACGGAGCGGAAAATTCTTGATGCAGCTCTTGTAGCGACGAAGCGTCGTCGATGTCGTACCATTGCGGTAGCACGGTCATCGGTAACGCGATTTCCTGCGCGCGATCGCAGGTTTGCCGGCACACCACATTCGAACTCCACGCAATGTCCTCGAAGAGTCGTTCGTGCGCGAACTTTAGGCCGAGTAGATAGTAACCGCCGTCTTCACACGGTCCGATGGTCGCGCGGTCTCCCCCGGCGCTCAGGGCGGATACGGCAAGTTCGAGACTCGACGTCGGTACCGTCGGGCTGTCGGAATCCACGAGAACGGCGCCGTCGTAACCCATGGCCAGGAGGTCCGACGCCGCGCAAAATAGGCGCTCACCGAAAGTGACCCCGCGCTGCAATACGAGTCCAAAGTGCGATGGCACGATCGCGTGAATCGCCGGTTCAGAACCGGCTGGAGTGTATACCGCAAAAGCATCAACGGGAAAGTTTTGCATGACATCTGAGACGTTCGCGCACGTATCGCGAACGAAACAGCAGTGCAGTGAGGTTGCCTGCGCGGCCGTGAGCGGTGGGGAGAGCCGCGTTTTAACGAAGCCTTCCGCCGGCGCCTTCATTATTATGCCGAACGCGATCCGGGTCACTCGATTCCATCACTCCCGCCGGGCGACGCATCCACCGGCCTTCAACGAAGTTTCGCTCTCCGCTGCAAGTACAATCCTGCCCTTGTAAGCGTGCTTACACAAAACCCGTACCGGATGGCATGACCCCGGCGTCGAACCGCGACTATAGGAGGATCCGGTTTAAAGGCATGTTTGCGGTTTTATTTTCGGATGAACATTTAATGCTATGCGCCCCAGGTTTGCAAGCGCTGGATGTTTTGAAGTTTTGGGGCGTCCCTTTCGCCATGCATGATTCAACGGAAGGCCTGGAAATCTGCCGTTCGCTGCCGGCGGAGTCGATCTTGGTCGTTTGCGATAAGGCGGATGATGCGCTGAAGGCCCAGCGAAGTGGCCACCCCGTTGTATTCGTTGGGCCGGGTGCAGGCTTTATTGAGAGCGAGGAAGATATCGTCATCGGTTCTCTGATTGAATTCGCGGATGCCGTTCGGCCACGCTACACACGAACCGCACTAGATCTTCGCAACATCATTGCTTCGGAATTCGGACCTCTTTGAACGAGATCGTTTTGAAGGACAAACCTGCCCCTCGACATCCGCAAGCGTCCGGTTTTAACGAGTTTCGACAATTCCACAGAAACCGTCTCGCGCGTACTGCCGATGAGTGCGGCAAGATCTGCCTGGGTAAGACGAACGTCGATCTCAATTCCTGCGGAAACACAAACGCCGAAATCGTGAGCGAGGCGTTCGAGCAATTTCAAGAGCCTCTTCGAGACACTCAAAAAGGCAATGTCTTCGATTGCGGAAATCGCTTCACCGTGACGCTGGCTCGAATACCGGGCTAGATTTAGGGCAAATGCGGGGCGGGTAGATATCAGCTCGAACAATTTGTCGGCGCGAGACGTACAAATAAACGAGTCTTCGATGCACGTTGCGATTGTCGTGCGGTTTACTTGACCGAAGAGTGCCTCTTCTCCAAAGACATCGCCGGGTCCCAACACCGCGATGGCCACCTCGCGATTCGCTGCAAGTACCCGCGATAACCGGATGCGGCCGGACTTGATAAAATATACGAGACGCGAATCGTCGCCGACTTCAAAAATCATGGTACGTTTTGGATATCTGGCGAGTGCAAACAGATGGCGCGCCCCCGCAAGAACCTCGCCCGAGCATTCAAACAGCTTTCTGCGGCGCAAGTACCACACGGTATTTTCAGGAGGTAGGCGATGTTGTAAAACCTGGGCCATCTTTCACGACTCCTCACCTAAGCGGGCAACCACTCTCACGCTTACCCTAAACTCTAGCCACTTTGTAAGCTGTCTTACACCAACGCTATGATAGTTCGTTTGGATGCAAAAATGAAGGCTTCACTGCATGGGCTCCTACGCCCGGGCAGTTCTGGAGGTACCCGTGCGTCCTATCACCGGTTCAGCCCTAGTAGTAAGTGTTGTCGCGCTAACGACCGCGTTCGCGGTCCAATTTCTGCCGGCGGCAAAAACTTCTGCTTCAGACCATCTTGATTCTCCGATCGTAGCGCAGGACCGGGGAGCAGATATTGCAGATGTGTACGCCTTTCTCGACCCGAACGACAATTCGAAGGCGGTGCTTATAATGAGTACGCAAGGATTCATCGTTTCGGGGGAGCATTTCGGGATGTCCATATTCGATTCGAATATTCGCTACCGGATTGAAATCGAGAACACGGGGGATGCGAAGCCCGATGAATTCATCGACGTCATGTATTCAAAGGGAATTGGCCGGCTGACCGGTCAGACCGCCACGATAAAATTACCCAATGGTAGAACGTTCACCGCGCCTACGACGATCGCAACACAAAATTACCACCCGAACAAACCGGTAATTACGCGCGATCCGGTAAGCGGAGTCAAATTCTTTGCGGGCGTGATGGACGACCCGTTTTTCTTGGATGACACCGGCGCAAACCGGTTCGTCGCATCCTCGCTGATGCACCCCGGACACCCGGACAAGTCTCTATTGGGAGCACGCGGAGGACGCGATACTTATGCCGGCTTCAATACGATGATCACAGCTCTTGAGGTCCCCGTTTCGATGTTGCGCGGATCGGCAGCAAACGTGATCGGTTTCAATTTCCTCACGCAACGGCGAGCAATACAAACGATCGGCGAAAATAACGAGATAACGGGAAGCGGCGATTGGAAGACCGTCGACCGTGAAGGCAACGGTCTGGTCAATAACGGCCTAATCCCCGGCCCGCGCAAAGATGAATACAATGCAGCGACCACCGAAGACGATGCAAACGGAAAATTTAAAAACGATATCGTCAAGGATCTCAAGAACTTTGGGACCGACGATGCCCATATCGCCATGTTGGCGAAGATCGCCGTCTTAAAAGGCGACATTCTGCGCCTGGATACGACCGTCCCTAATCGCGGATCCGGGGGCGGATACAATACGAATGGCGGTTTCGGAAAGATGGGCGGCCGCCGCCTGCGGGATGACATCATCGATATCACCTTTACCGTTATCAACAATGGCGCCCCAATTACGGATCATGTCAGCGCGAATGAAAAGCAGTTTAAAAACGCTTTTCCGTTCGTCGCTGATCCGACGCAGCCGTTCCCCCCGGGACACAACCCGGACGACCATACACGCCAATAGACCTTGATTGCTCGGTCGTGGGCGATGGTCGAGTCCGCTCGATTATCGCCCGCGGCGCTGATATCGTGAAAATCGTTTGCAGGTAATAATACTCCGCCTGTCCATTATCGTTCTGCTCGCATCGGTCACTCTGGCCGTAGGACGGATTAGTCACCTATTTTCAGATTTCTCTCAAACATCGAGCCCTGCCGTGCCTACACCGGTCGCCCTCGTCTCGGATGAGGCCCAGGTTTCAGATGCAATTGCGTTTCTTGAAAACAGAGTGCGTCACGACCCTGAGGATGCGCTAGCATATAATAAGCTGGGCGGTTACTATCTACAAGATTTGCGCGAGACGGGTGCCCTCCAATATTTGGACCTGATGGCACGCGCCGCGCATGCGTCTCTGGCTTCCGTGCCGGTTGTACGGAATACGGAGGGATTAAGTCTCCTCGAACTCACGGAGTTTTCCACTCACGAGTTTGCGCGCGCGCGTAACCATGCATTGGACCTTATCCGCATCGATCCGGCCAAAGAATACCCTTATGAAATGCTCTTCGACTCGGAAGTCGAGCTGGGTCACTATCATGCTGCGGCAACGGCTTTTACGCAGATGTTGCGCCATAGCGGCGGAATAAACGCGAATACAGAAACGCGTCGAGCGCGTCTTAACACACTTTACGGCGACACTGTTGGTGCGGCCCGTCATCTTTCTACGGCAATAGCTTTAGACTTGCACCTGGCAACGCCACCCCGGGAAGTCGTCGCCTGGTCTTACTGGCAACTCGGAGAAACGGCGTTTAACCGCGGAAACTATGTGGATGCGGAGCAGTATTACCGAGATGCTTTGATCAGCTTCCCCGGGTATTTTCGCGCGCTGGCGTCACTAGGGCGAGTTCGTGCCGCCCGCGGCGATCTGCAAGACGGCATCGTCCAATACAAAGCGGCGATCGATGTCCTTCCCGACCCCGTCTTTGTTGCTGCATTGGGAGACCTGTATGCGCTGAGCGGGCAAAAAAAAGCGGCCGCCGATCAATACGCGCTGGTACAGGCGATCGGGCATCTCAGCACACTAGCCGGCGTGCTTTACAATCGACCGCTTGCGCTTTTCTACGCCGATCATGATATGAAAGCGCAAGAAGCTTACGCAAATGCCAGTCGCGAGTACGCGAAACGCCGCGATATATATGGCGCCGATGCCGTGGCATGGACGGCGTTGAAGGCTGGAGGGATTAAAGAAGCGCGCGCGTCGATCAAGGTTGCAATGCGGCTGGGCACCCTTGACGCCAAATTGTTCTATCATTCTGGTATGATTGCGCGCGCCGCCGGGGATCGCACCACAGCCCGAAATGATCTGCAGCGAGCGCTCGAACTGAACCCCGTTTTCGATCCGCTACAAGCAATTAAAGCACGAGCCGCCCTCGCGGCACTGTAAGTACTGCCCAGAAAGGGACTCGAACCCCCACGGCCTTGCGGCCACTGATACCTGAAACCAGCGCGTCTACCAATTCCGCCATCTGGGCTGATGGGAACCGTCGCGGGTTCGGCTTTTCGAGGGTGAAACCTTCACTCTGCAGCCCGGTTATAGAGGTCTACAGTGAGTCAATCTTTGCAGTTTATCGGTGAGCCGGGGCCCGATCCCGTTCTGGACGCCTATTCTCAAGCGGTCATCCATGCCGCCGAAACGGTCAGTCCCGCCGTCGTCAACATCGAAGTTCGCGGGGCGCGCGGCGGATCGGGTTCCGGTTTCATTTTCACGCCCGACGGCTTCGTCATGACGAACAGTCACGTTGTCAACGGCGCAAAACGCATTTTGGTATCGCTGCTGGACGGACGCGAACTTCCCGCTTCACTCATCGGAGAAGACGAACATACCGACCTTGCCGTCGTGCGCGTCGACGCGCCCGATTTGAGAGCCGCGCAATTCGGCGATTCGCAGATTCTGCGTCCCGGGCAACTCGTCGTGGCCGTCGGCAATCCGTTCGGTTTGCAATACACGGTTACCGCAGGCGTCGTTAGCGCGCTCGGACGCAGTTTGCGTTCCCAGTCCGGACGTTTGATGGATAACATCATTCAAACCGATGCCGCACTCAATCCGGGGAACTCCGGCGGACCGCTCGTGCGTTCGGACGGCGCGGTTGTCGGCGTAAACACCGCCGTCTTTCCCGGGCAAGGCATTTGTTTTGCAATCGGCATCAACACCGCGAAATTCATTGCAAGCATCCTCATGCGCGATGGTAAAGTGCGGCGCGGATATCTCGGCATAGCGGGTCAAGACATCGAACTGCCGCGTCATTTCATGCGCCGCCACGAGTTGTTGCAAACGCATGCGCTGCTCGTGGCCTCCGTCGAACCCGGAAGTCCCGCCCAAACCGCGCGCATTGCGGAAGGCGACGTCATCGTCGCATTAAACGACAGTCCGTTGCGCGGCATCGACGATTTGCACAAATTATTGACGCTGATCGACCTCTCGCAAAGTGTAAAACTGCACATTATAAGGAAACACGAACGCCTTACGACGTTCGTGCTTCCGATCGAGGCCGATCCTTCGGCTTAGGGACGGCGCCGCCAGTACTGCGTTTTCCGAACGTCGTCGAAGACGGTTGCAAAACGCGTTGTGATGGAAATCGTGCCGGTTTCGCCATCGGATAGATTGAGCGTACCGGATCCGGTTCCAGAGGCAGAAACCGTAAGGTTCATGGTGTAAGCGCCTGACGAACTACCGGATATGATGAGTCCCGACGTCTGCACGAACCCGGATCCAAAGGCATTGTGTGGATTCGTGCCGGAAATTGGTCTCCCGTCTTGCGTGGTAACGAATACCGCGCATCCCGTCGTCGGGTTAACGCCGCCTGAGAACGCAAGATTGTACGTGCCCAAATAGATGTACACGGGTAAGGGCGTGGGAGTTGGGCTCGGAGGGCCCGCCGGAGTAGGCGTTGGGGTTGGGGTCGGGGTTGAAGTGGGTGTCGCCGTAGGCGTAGGCGTCGGCGTTGCTAACACATACGTAAACCGAATGTATTGGCTAAAGGCCATTTGCGAGGTATCGAGCGTGAATGCACCGGCGCCGTTGGACGCAAAGTCTCCACTCGCCAGAAACCACGTAAACGATCCGGGTGTCGTTACGACCGGCGCGCTGCAAGAAGCGAGGCCCCCGCTGGAGGTCGGACTCGGTGACGGCGAAGGTGAGGACGGCGTGAATACGACCGGCGTTGCCGTCGTACCGGGCGCCCCGATCGTTACCGACGTTACGCTTGGACTTCCATCGTAGGTTAACGTCACGCCGGTTTGTCCCGTCGCCGGATCCGGAACGGACGTCGGTGCAAGTGTCGTATGTCCGCTCGTATCTGAATTTGTGAGCGTGACCGGTTGCGTAAACGAGCCGGGCCCGATGATGGTCGCGCCGCTCGCATCGGTGGCCGTAACGATCACAGGAATCTTCGTCGTCGATCCCGTCGTCACGGGCGTTCCGAGTGCGAGCGAAACTTTCGCAACGACGCCGTTCATCGTGAGCGGCACGTTGGTACCGCCGGGACTCACGGCCGCCGTTACTTGACCGGAAGAAAGTTTGTTGCCTTGCGCATCCATCATGTTCAGGATGAACGTGTCGGTCCCAACCGGAGCAAGGACGGAGAGCGAACACGTGAACGATGCTCCCGCAACGAGGCATCCGGCCGACGTCGTGGTGGTCGAACAAGTCACCGTACCGGAGGCGAGCGTGCACGCCGAATTTTGTGGAAGCGACAAGCTTCCGGAGGCAAGCGCGATCGACACCGATGCGGTATTCTGCGAAATGTATTTTGGATTACGGCCGCCGCCTTGCGCGTTACGCGGAATCGTAATCGTGAACGTAGCTGCGGCGGTCGAAAGCGTCGATGCGCCGGGAACTCCCGGCGAACTTCCACCTCCGCCGCACGATGCCAGGGCAAAACTTAGGCCGATGCAAAGGAGAAAAGCGTTGCGAATGCGTTTCATGCGTGCGGCCTCGCTGGACCCGTGCTTGCAACGTTGACCGTGACGCGCGTACTCCAGCCGGGCCCGCTTATGAGCAGCGTCGTGGTTCCGGCTTGAAGCGCGCGAATCGTAAATGAATTTCCGGTGCCCATAACCGTCACGACCGATGGATTTTGCGCCATAACGGTAACCGGCCCCGAGAGCGTCAGCGTGTGCTGCTCCCCGGGTTGGCTAAAAAATAGCGAGGACGGCGTAATCGTCACCGGGCCGCTCCCCGCCGGTGGAGGCGTGGGCATGGAGGTGGGCGGCAGTATAGCCGCCTGATTCGAACTGGCGGCTACGACGGCCGCTGCAGCGAGACCCCCAGCCGCAGCGACCCCCCCACTCGCGACCCCGGCACCGGCCGCACCCGCGCCAGCGCCCGCTGGGCGCCACCGGCCGCCGTCGAACCACTGGCCGATCCGGTGACGTCTGCGGACGGGCCCGTGCCACCAAGCGGGTTCGCGCCGTTAGAAAACTGATTGACGGCGGGACTGTTGAGCACTGAAGACGTGCTCACCGCGGTACTGGCAGACGCCGCGCTCGGGCCGAGGATCGTGAAAACTTGTCCCGTCACAATCGAGGTGACCACGCCCCCGACGGTAACGATCACGTCGCCCGGTTCGCAGGCGGTGCACACAATTTGCGTGCCCTTTTCGCCGACGATAAGGTACCCTTCGGTACCCCGGACGGCAATTTGCGAAGTCGGAGTCGTAAACGTATAGTTGGCTTTGGCTCCGCTCGGGTGGCGGATTGCAAATTTGAGGGCGCCATGGTCGACCGCGATCGTCGAGCCCGGACCGCTAACGGCATCGTTAAACTTGCCAACCTTGATCGAGGTCGTCTCCCCGAGCACGACTTCAGAAGAGTCCGGCAGGCTCAGCAATGCCGCTGACGCGCGGCCCGTGACGGCCGTGGCGTCATCGGAAAGCGATATGCTTGCGCTGACGGAATGGGAATTGCCCGCGGTGTCTTTGTAGCTGACTGCGCCGCGTTGGCGCTGGAGTTGCTTGTCCGTCGTGGCCACGGCGGCCGGCGGAGCCAACAGTGCGGCGAGCAGGACGATGATCGGGGCGCGCTTCGCAAATGAAACGAGCATAATTCACCTCCCAAAGGAGCCGAAGTGAAATGACCCGGAAGAGGTCCTTCTGCACTCTGCAACCCAATCTTGCGGACGCCGTTTAATAAGGTTACAAATCTCGAAGAAAGCCTAATACCGATGCTCAAACGCCTGGCCCCCATCCTTGGGATCACGCTTATCGACATCATGGGGTTCAGCATTTTGATCCCCATCTTGCCGTATTTTGTAAAGCATTTCGGCGCCTCCGACTTGACCGTCGGCGTGCTCTTCTCGACGTTCGCGCTGTGCGGGCTGATAGCCGGCCCGATCTGGGGCAATATGTCCGACCGGATCGGGCGTAAAGGCGTGCTGATCATCAGCCAGATCGGCGCCACGATCGGGTGGGCGATGCTGGCCTTTGCGCCGACGCTGCCCATCGTCTTTATCGCTCGAATTATCGAGGGACTTTCCGGCGGCAACATCGGCGTAACGCAAGCTTACGTGACGGATCTGGTCGAGCCGAAAGACCGCACGCGCGCCTATTCGTACGTCGGCGCAGCATTCGGTTTTGGATTTCCGTTCGGCGGATTTATCGGCGGATCGCTCCTGCACTTTGGTTTTTGGGCGCCGTTTCTCGTCGCCGCGGGTTTGCAACTGGTGACGCTGATCATCACGATCACGATGCTGCCCGAATCGAGGACCAAAGCCGAGCGCACCGATCAAGCCAGCGCCCGCGAAATTCTTGCGAACCTCACCAACAAACGCACCGCACCCACGCTTTGGCAAAAACTCGCGATGTCGCTCGGGTTGTACGCGTGGTTCGCCGTGTTCGCACTGTATCTTCAAGCCTCGCTCGGGTTAAGCGCGCAAGGCGCAAGTTACATGTTTGCAGCATTCGGCATTCTCAACGCGGTGTTGCAGATTGCACTCGTCGGCCGGCTTTCGGACGCGCTGGGCGATCGCGTTGCCTCCAACATCGGATTTGGCGTTCTCGTCCTGTCGTTTGCGATGATTCCGTTTGCACACACGTTCTGGGCCGTCGCCGGGATCTTCTTTGCTTTCGGTGTCGGCATCTCGGTCGCCAATCCGACGATCACGTCGCTCATCAGCGAAGCGGCGCCCGCAAATCAGCGCGGAACGATACTGAGCGTTGCATCGAGTCTGGACAGTTTAGCCGGCGTTCTTACGCCGGTCGCATCCACGGCAATGCTCGGACGCTTCGGCTCGTCGTACGCGGGCATGGTCTCGCTGTTCTTCGAACTCATCGCGCTCGTCTTGGGAATCGGATCGGTCGGCCGCGAGCGCAAAGAAAAAGAAAGCGATGCGGCAAGTGCGGCATCGCTTTCTGCGGAGCGGGCTTCGTAACGCTTACGCCGCCGTCTTCTTGCGACGCGTCGTGGTGGTTTTTTTGGCGGCGGGTGCGGAGGTGCGATGTTTTTTGGTTTCTTCCAAACTTTGCTGCAGCACGTCCATGAGATTGACGACCGTAGCGCGCGGTGCGGATTTCTTGGCTACGGGTAATTCTTTTCCGGCGGCACGTGCTTCGATCATCGCCATCACTTCATCGTGGTATTTGTTTTTGAAGTTTTCGGGCTCGAATTTGTCGACCGCCATCGTGTCGATCAACATTTTTGCCATCTTCATTTCGGCGGGCGGCATCTTTTCTTCTTTGGGGAAGTCGAGCGTGCCAGGATCGACGATCTCATCGGCCCAATGCATGATCTCCATCACGAGCGCTTCACCGATCGGTTTAACGGCGGCGATATGCTCTTTCGTGCGGATCACGACGCGGGCGATTGCAACCTTGCCTTGGGTGTTGAGCGCTTCGCGTAGAAGCGCGTAGGCATGCCGTCCTTTTTTATCGGGCTCTAAGTAATACGGTTTGTCGAAGTACATCGGGCTGATCTGATCTAAATCGACGAACTCGACGATGTCGACGGACTGCGTTGCCTCGACGTTGACCCGCTTAAAATCCTCGTCGGTCAAGATGACGTACTGGCCCTTTTCGACTTCGTAGCCCTTGACGATCTCGTCCCACGGCACGTTCTTGCCGCATTCGGCGCAGACGCGCTCGTACTTGATGCGGCCTTCGTCGTTTTTATGGAGCAGGTTGAACGACAGATCGTTCGCGCGAACTGCCGTAAAAAGTTTGACCGGAATCGTCACGAGTCCGAAATTGATCGCACCGGTCCAAATTGCGTGTGCCACGTTCTTTAGCTCTCCCAGATTGTTCTAGCTTTACGAAGGGCCGCTTCGAGGGCCCCTTCGCGCCAGCCCTTGCCGGCCCAGAGGTCGCCTTCCCGCTTTAGGCGAGCGGGCGTCGTCTTCATGGTAAATTTAGCAAATTCCGCAGGCGGGTCGCCGGAGCGCTTGCGGGCGAGCGCCTCGACCTCTTCCCAATGCAGCGGCGTGCTCACCGGCGCGCCGTCCCGGGCTCGGACCACGAACGGCGGGACCACCGTCTTTCCCCGTCCGACCTGAACGTAATCCATGTAGACGACCCCCTTGGGACGGCGGGCGATTGTCCGCTCGAACGTCGTCAGGTCCGGGTGCGCTTGCGCCGCCCGGCGGGCGATCAGTTCGGCGAACTGCTTGACGGCGTCGTACGTATACTTGGGTTTGAGCGGCACGACGACGTGCAGCCCGCTGCCGCCCGAGGTCTTGACGAGTGGATGCAAACCGATCTCTTCGAGCGTATCGCGCAATGCGAGCGCCACGGTGGCAAGCGTCTTCACCGTGCATCCGAACGGATCGAGATCGAAGAGCGCATAGTCGGGTATGTCGAGCGAAGCAGCGCGCGAATACCACGTATGCAAGACGATCGACGCGAGATTCGCGCAAAAAATCAGCGTTGCTTCATCGTTGCAAAGGATGTATCGAATCTGTTTGCTGGTGCCGCTACTGTATGCGGCTTCGGCCGAAACGGTTTTCACCCAGTCCGGCGTAAACTTCGGGGCTTGCTTTTCAAAAAATGACGGCTCGTGTATGCCGTTCGGATACCGTTGCAGGGTGAGCGGACGGTTTTCCAAATGCGGAACGAGCCACGGTGCGACCGCGCGGTAATAAGCGACGAGATCGCCTTTCGTGTAACCCTCTTTTGGAAACAGAACCTTGTCTTGGTTGCTCAACGAGAGCGTGTGGCCGCCGATCGTTAGCGAAGCGGACTTCGCGGAAGTTGCCATTACACCACCTCATCCGTATCGACGGGCCGTTCGCGCACGCATTCCGAAGGTTTCTTATCTGCCCGCAACCCCAAAAACGCGGGATGGCGCATCACCCCGTCGCGCGTCCATTCCGTAAAGCGAATTTGCGCGACGAGTTGCGGCTTCACCCAGTGCGCCGGCGTATTGGAATCGACTTTTTCGGCAAACGGCGACCGTGCGGTTTCGAGCGCTTCGAGTTGTTTGGTCATCGTGGAAAGCGTTTTCGTGTCGAAGCCGGTACCCGCGTGACCCACGTAGTGCAACGTCTTACCGTCGTACAAGCCGAGCAAGAGCGCCCCGAACCCCTTGCGGCTCCCGCGCGGTTCGGTATATCCACCGATCACGCATTCGGTCACGAGTTGCGCTTTGATCTTTACCCAGTCGCGGCTGCGCCGCTCTTGGTAGGTGCCCGCGCGCTTCTTGCCGATGATGCCCTCAAGCTGCGCTTTCTGCGCCTGCGCGAACAGCGCTTTGCCTTGCTCGATGACGTGTTTGGAGTACAACACGAGCTTGGCGTCCTTAATGCGTCCCTCGAGCATTTCTTTGCGTTCTTCAAGGGGCAGTTTACGGAGATCGCGGCCGTCGGCGTAGAGCAGATCGAAAGCCACGAACGTAAGCGGAAAACCCTCCGTGTTCTTTGCGCGCGCGCTCGGGCGGTGACGGTTAAAACTGCCCTGCAGACGCTGAAAAGAAGAGCGGCCCTTCTCGTCCAGACTCACCACCTCGCCATCCACGATAATAGGAACGCTCGCAAAGGCACCTTCCAAATCGCGCATCTCAGGAAATTGCGCTAAAAAATCCAGTCCGTTTCGCGAGGTCAGCGAGAGCGTTGCATTTTCATCGATCACGCAAAGCGCGCGGTAGCCGTCCCACTTTATTTCGAATAGCCAATCTGCATCATCGAACGGCTCGTCGACCAGCGTTGCGAGCATCGGTGTCGTGACCTTAGGAAACGTATCGCGCTTTATGGATTTTTTTTTTGCTGCAATTGCCGGCGCAGCTTGCTCGCGGTTGGAAATCCAGTGTGGCGCCCGCGGATCCTGCGCGATCTCTTTGAGCGTCTTGCCGCTCTTGACCGACTTCTCGTCTTTCTCGATAACGTATGCGGGGTCGACGTGTTCGTCCTTATCTTTCATCAGCAGCCACGGGTCGCCGGATTCGTCCCCTTTCGCGCGAATCTTAACGAGCGTAAACTCGCCCTTCATCTTCTCGCCTTTAAGAATGAACTTTATTTTGCCGGCTCCGATTTCGGTAGCGGGGTCTCCGCCTTCAAAAAGCGTGTACGTGCCCCTATCCCAAACGATCACCTCGCCCGCGCCGTAATTACCTTTGGGGATGATGCCTTCAAAATCGCGGTAATCCATCGGATGATCTTCGACGTGCATGGCGAGGCGGCGGTCCCCCGGCGTGAGCGACGGACCCTTGGGGACGGCCCAGGATTTAAGAACGCCGTCCGCTTCTAAGCGGAAGTCGTAGTGCAGCCGGCTCGCATTGTGTTTTTGGATGACGAATCGCAAGGCTTTGCTCTTGGGGACTTTGCGGCCCGCAGGCTCCGGCGTTGCTTTGAAATCGCGTTTGGATGCGTATTTCTTAAGGGAACCCGCCTCCTTGGTTTTCTTTGCTGCAGATTTCTTTGCGGCCATACACTCTAGCTCTTCGCAAACAGACGCGCCCGCTCATGC
>JALZBM010000170.1 GCA_030947385.1 Vulcanimicrobiota bacterium | reverse complement strand
CCATAAACTTACTCTTCGCCGGTTATTGCGACAGCGGAGCCGTTTTTGGAAACCAGTGCCGGCACCGCATCGCGCAGTTTGGCGGTGATCTCATCGGCCAAGTCGTTGTGCTCTTCCAGATAGGCTTTCGCATTTTCGCGTCCCTGGCCGATACGCGTCTCGCCGTACGTGTACCACGATCCGCTCTTACCGACAATATTGCGCTCCAGCGCGACGTCCAAAATCGAACCCATCTTTGAGATTCCGCGTCCGTAGGTGATGTCGAACTCCGCTTGACGGAACGGCGGTGCGACCTTGTTTTTGACGACCTTCACGCGCGTGCGGGTACCGACGACATCCGTACCGATTTTGATTTGCTCGAGTTTGCGCACGTCCAGGCGGATGGATGCGTAGAATTTGAGAGCCCGTCCACCCGAGGTGGTTTCCGGGTTGCCGAACATGACGCCGACTTTTTCGCGCAATTGATTGATGAAGATCATCACGGTTTTCGAGCGCGAGATGCAGGCCGTTAATTTACGCAGGGCTTGCGACATGAGGCGCGCTTGCAAACCGACGTGCGCGTCGCCCATATCGCCTTCAAGTTCGGCTTTCGTAACCAGCGCAGCAACGGAGTCGACAACAACCACGTCGACCGCGTTGCTGCGCACCAGCATTTCGGCGATGTCAAGCGCCTGTTCGCCCGTATCCGGCTGAGAAACCAACAAATTATCCAGGTCGACGCCCAGGGCCGCCGCGTACGTTGGATCGAGCGCGTGTTCGACGTCGATGAAGGCGGCGGTTCCGCCGGTTTTTTGCGCCTCGGCAATAGCGTGCAAGGCGAGCGTGGTCTTACCGCTGGATTCGGGACCGTAGATTTCGACGACGCGTCCGCGCGGGAATCCGCCCACGCCCAAGGCGAGGTCGAGTGCAATCGAGCCGCTCGGCACGACGTCGTACGACATGCGTTCTTGAAAATCGCCCATCTTCATGATCGAGCCTTTGCCGAATTGCCGCTCGATCTGCGCGAGTGCGTTATTGAGTGCGACTTGCCGGTCGTCTTGCGCCATTTTTTCTACAACTCCATTCGGGGTGTTCGTGCTATTTGTAGTCTAAGGTTTATCCGGTCGGTATGCCAGCACTCTGGCATTCTTAGGCGGCGGTTTCGAAAAGTGCGTCGATAAATTCTGCGGGTTTGAACGGGCGCAGGTCCTCGGCGCTCTCGCCCAGACCGACGAACTTTATGGGAATTTCCAGCGTGTCGACGATTGCGACCAGAACGCCGCCTTTGGCGCTGGAGTCCAACTTCGTGACGATAACGCCGGTGAGTTTCGTGGCTTCGTTAAAGAGGCGCGCTTGCGAAATGGCGTTCTGGCCGGTCGTCCCGTCGACGACCAGGAGCGTCTCGGCAGGCGGCTCGCCCAGCTCGCGCTCGATGATCCGGCGCATTTTTTTGAGTTCTTCCATGAGATTGGTTTTGGTTTGCAAACGCCCCGCGGTATCGATGAGGATCACGTCCGCTCCGCGGGCCGTTCCGGTTTGAATTCCGTCGAAAACGACGCTCGCCGGATCGGCGCCTTCGCGCCCGCGCACGAAATCCGCTCCGCTGCGTTCGGCCCAAATGGCCAGCTGTTCGGCCGCAGCCGCACGAAAGGTGTCTGCCGCCACGAGCAACACTTTTTTGCGTTCGTCGCGGTAGCGTTTGGCCAGTTTTCCGATCGTGGTCGTTTTGCCGCTGCCATTGACCCCCACGACGAGAATAACGGTGGGCTTTTTGGTAAGGTCGATACCGGCGTCCGGGAGGGTCAGAAAGCGTTCGACATCCTTGCGGAAACGCGCGACGGCCTGATCGCTCGTGCGCCATAACTCTTGCTTGGCGACGGTTTTGAGGCCTCCGAGAATTTTTTCGGTTGTGGAGACGCCGAAATCTGCCAGCAATAGAAGCTCTTCGAGTTCATCCCAAAAATCAGCGTCGACCGGTTTACGGGCGCGTCCGAGGGATTCGACGGCGCTCAAGGTCTCGCGCGAGCGCCCGAATGCCGAGCGGATCTTTGCCAAAAAGCTCACGGAGTCTCCGTATTCCCTCGTCCGTATCGAACTCCTGTTCGATTAGCGGCCGGCTTGGTCCGCGTGAACCTGTTCGTCTAACCGGAAAATATAGGCGAGGACTTCGGCCACCACCGCGTACAGCTCACGCGGCAGGACGTCGGTTGCATCGAGCCTGGCGAGGGCTTCGACGAGAGCGGCATCTTGGTGTAGCGGTACGTTGTGCTCCCCGGCGAGCCGTAAGATTTCCTCGGCCCGCAAACCGTGTCCGGTGGCGAGAATTTCGGGCGCTTCGTCGCTCTGCGGATCGTACCGAAGTGCAGCGGCCGCCGCGCGAGGCGCGACCTTCTTTCGAAAGTCGTAATACGGATTGCGGTTCATGCGCGCAAATCCACGTTCGTCGTTTTCTGCGCCGCGACCGAAACCGGTTTGGCCGGCGCCGCTACGACCGGCGCGCTCAGCATCTCCGCTTGGGTCGAAGTCACGTTGTAACGCAAGTGTTCCAAACGAGCGCGCAACTCGGAGAGCGAGGTATTGAACGGATCGACGGCGCTCGCACGGTCGGTTTTTACCGCCACCTTTACCGCCCGGCCCACCGTTTCTAAATCGATACCGACCGTGCCGAGGGCCTGCGTCTCCAGAACAAATGCGATGTGAAAATTATCGGCATCCATGCGGCGCCCTTTGCTCTTGGGCGCATCGCGGAATATGCGCACGTTTGCCGATTGACCGCCGTCAAAAAAGATCATGGGGATGCTTAATGCAATGCTGTTTGGATCTTGCTGCGCACCGGCAAGGGAGTTGAATTGCATCGCCGTAAGTGCGGTCAGCGTTTGGGTAATCGCTTGCGACAACTGCGGGCTTGCTCCACCCGGCGGATTCGCTGCAAGTGAGAGCAAGGTCGATTTGAGATCTTGCGTGATTGCCGCCTGCCGCTCGACGGCGTGCGCCTGAGCGATGATGCCGGCGTGCGCGGGAGCGGGCGAACTGACATGCGTTGGAAGATTCGCGCCCGCGGCCGACGCCGCGCTCGCTGCGTCGCGCGGCACGAGCGCCTGCAGCAGTGCAGACAACTTATGTTCCGCGCCTTCGAGTACGTTGCTCACAAACGAACTGATCTGTGCGGCAAGCGTTTGCGGGTTTCGCGCATCAAAGCGGCCGAGAAAACTACTGAGCGTTTGCAACGTCGCGACCCGCGCGTCGGCCGGGGCGCCTTGCGCGAGCACGCTTTGCAGATTTTGTAATGCCGCTTGAACCTGTTCCCCCGCCGTCGATACGAGGCGTGCGGCGGCAAGCGTCACCGGCGTAGCCGGAGCGCGCAACGCCGCTAAAATGCTCACGGCGTCTTTCGATGCGAGCGGCGGGGCGTACACGGCGGGCGCGGCGGGAACTGCGGGCGTCTGTCGCGCTATGGGTGAGACTTCAAGCGGCACCGCCGTCCGCGCAGTGATCTGCGGTGCAACCGCTGCGGCCGGCACGGGGCGAGGCGGCGCCGCAGCGATGCGAGCTTGCTGTTGAGGAGTTTGCAACACGCGCTCGGCAGTTGCCGCACGCGTCGCAGCCAAACGCGACTCTACGTTTGCCGCCGACGGTGCGGTAATCGCTTGCGCGGCTTCGGGCGGAACGGCCGTTTGAACGCCGGCGGCCGGCGAGGGCGTCTGCTGTTTTATGGACGCAGCGACAAAGACGGCGGTGGGCGGTGCGACCGGCGCGCCGTTAGCCGCGGGCGGAATAATCACGGGCGGCGGCTGCGCAACACCCGGATTCGGATTGGAAATTGTCGTCAGGACCACAGCGGTCGTAACCGGGTTCCCAGGTAAGGCCGCAGGCAATTCCGGAATGAAGACGGGGACGGGATTGAACGGATCCTGCGCGCCCAGATTACGCACGATGATTTGGTTGCCCGAAAAACCGGTGACTTGCAGCAACAGCGTTTCGCCCGGATGCACGTCGGGCGGCAATTGCGCGACCACCGTCTGGCCGAGAATTTCG
Organism: Vulcanimicrobiota bacterium; assembly: GCA_030947385.1. Classification (GTDB taxonomy): domain Bacteria; phylum Vulcanimicrobiota; class Vulcanimicrobiia; order Vulcanimicrobiales; family Vulcanimicrobiaceae; genus JACRUB01. The sequence continues at coordinate 1,500 of JALZBM010000170.1, read as the reverse complement.
ATCAAATCCTGGCCCCCTTGCGGCGCCAGCACGGTTGCACTGAGAACGTCGCCCAAGTTCAATTGCGCCGCAAGAATTTGCGCGACCGCGCCGAGGTCGAGCGCGACATCGGCGCCGCCCTGCGTTACCGCGAGCCGGGCAGCTAAAGCTGCAAGCGGATCGACGGCGGACATGCTGCTAGGCGGTTACGTCGATGAAATGCTGACCGTCACCGGCAAGGCCGAGTGCGGGTTCGTCGCTCGACCGGCTCGGATGTGGCTGCTCGTACTCGTCGTGCTGCGACGCCTGCTGATCCGGTTCGTCCCCCTGCGGGCGGACTTTGTCACCCGTCGCATGAGTGGTCGCCTCGATCGTCTCTTCGCGTTTTTGGGATTGCGCAGCAAACTGCGCGGCCTGCGCGGCCTGCGCGATTGCCGGGGCTTCTTCGGCATTACGAAGGACGGCCGCGTTCACGGGCGCCGCTGCGAATGACATTTGAAGATCGACGGGCCGAATGGCCATGGTGCGCTCTCGCCTCCCCGGGTGAGAAATCTAAAGATTAGCCTGCTATTCCTATATCGGTAGGAGAAGGGGTTTTCCGCAGGTACTTCTGTTTGACGTTGGGGTCGCCGTCGCGGTAGCCGAGGTCGGCCCGCAGGTTACGCAATTTGGTGCGCAGATGAATGACGGCCTGGGCGTGAATTTGCGAAACGCGCGACTCGGAAACGTCGAGCGCGCCCTTGATCTCCTTGAGCGTTAAGCCATCAAAGTAATAAAGCGAAATCACGGTTCGCTCTTGCGGCGGCAGTTCGTCGACAGCCTTGATAAGGGATGCTTTAATCTCGCGGGATTCAACGGCGATCGTCACGTCGTTGTCGCCGTCTTTGAGCGTATCGACGAGCGGAATTTCGTAGCCCTTTTCGTTGGGTAGAAATTCTTCGAGCGAGAGCACGGAGGTACCGCGCACGCGTTGCATGAGGACGTCGAGTTCTTTCACGGACATTCCCATTGCGGCCGCAACTTCGTCTTCAGTCGCGGCGCGGCCGTATTCGATCTCGAGCGCTTGATAGACGCGTTCGAGTTCGCGAGCGCGCTGGCGAACCGCACGGGGCACCCAATCCAGCGCCCGGAGCGCGTCTAAGATCGCACCGTTGATACGCGTGATTGCGTACGTTTCAAACTTCACGCCGCGTGCGTCATCGTACTTTTCAATCGCGTCGATAAGCCCCAGAATGCCGTCGTTAATGAGATCGTTGATTTCAACGTTGGGGGGCAAGTTAATCGAAATGCGGCCAGCAACGTATTTCACAAGATGTAAATACTTGTGGACGATTTCTTCTCTTGTCAGCTCCTGGCCGCCGATGACGTACCGAGTAGAGCTTCCCGCTAGCTTCATCTACGCTCCAAAAATGAGGGCGTCCCTGCGTCTCATCAGCAGGGTTATTCACAGGCCGCTGGGCGCCCTACCGCAAGCGTCAAGTTGGTCCGTGCTTTGAGTGGAGTTTTGGTTAAGACCTAGGC
>JALZBM010000169.1 GCA_030947385.1 Vulcanimicrobiota bacterium | reverse complement strand
GCGTAATACCGTTTGCAAGAATGAAGAATGCAACGAGTGCGCCCGTTACCGCCGCGGGAACGCCGTACGCAACTTGTACGCGGGAGTTGCGGCGTTTGTTGAGCAGCCGTTCGATGCGAACCGAAATGCCTTTGCGTGTGACGAACACCCCCGGTGCTGCGAGCGGCCGATGCGGCCAAGCCGTAAGTTCGGCCAGTCGCGTTAAACACGTCGCATACGGACGCACGTCGCCGGTACGCGAGAGCACCCAGTCGTCGCACGCAACCTCGCGCTCGAGATCGAGATTCGACCCGATGAAGCGAACGGCAGGATTAAAAAACAGCACCGTCTGCGCAAAGCGCTGGACGGAGTTCGTCCAGTCGTCGCGTCGGTGAAGGTGCGCGAGTTCGTGCAAACTTATCCGGTCGAGTTCGCCGGCCGAGAGTTCGTCGAGCAAGTGCTGCGGCAACAAGATCATCGAGTCAAAGAGGCCGACGGCGACCGGTACTTCGATCCGGTCCGACACGCAGATCCGCACGTCACGCGCGTTCCCATAAGCGGCCTCAACCCACTGTTCCATCGTGTCGCGAAACGCAACGGGCAGCGGTAACGAATCGCGCTTGAGGCGTTCCAGCAAATAGAGATCGAAGGCTAAACGGCCGGCGATAAATACCGCAATCAGAATCCACGCGCAAAAGAGCAGCGTAGCAAGCCAAGACGGGACGTGCAGTTGGAGCCGCTCGGGCGTACGAAATCGTGACACCGCCGCCGGCGTGCCCGTCGCGGGGCCAACAAGCCTCGGGGCGGAGCCAGTGGCATGCGCGTTCGAACGGTGCCCCGCTTGCGGAACTGCGTCGTGCCTTGCAGCAACGGTCGCGTGCGCAGCGGCTTGGGCGCTCGCAGCCGGTTGAAACGTCGTTTGCGGGATCGTCGTAATGACCGGCAACACTACGGCAGCGATCATCGTCACGAGCCAGCTAAAATAACGCGTGCTCGCATTGACCTCACGTATGGCGCGCAGCAGTAGCCAGACGGCGAATACGAGGATCGCATCCTCCCAGATACTGTTGAACATAACCGCGACCACAAAACGCGCCGCGCTTTCAAGGTGCACGATCCAAGGCGCCATTACTTATCGTCCTCGTAGCGGTCGATGAGTTCTTTGAGGCGGTCGATTTCGGTTCGGTCGAGACGCTTATTCTCGACGAGTTTAAGCGCCAGAGCCCCGGGCGAATCGCTAAAAAACCGGTTGAGCAATAGGCTAACGGCGCTGGAAGATGCTTCCTCCCGCGCCACGACCGGGATATAAACGAACGCACGGCCGTCCTCTTCGTGACGGACGTAACCCTTTTGCTCTAAAATGCGCATCGTCGTCAGCACGGTATTGTAGGCAATCGGGGGCGGCGGAAGGGCGCCGGTCACCTCGGCAATCGTGGCCCGCTGCTTTTCCCACAACACGTCCATAAGACGAAGTTCGGCCTCGGTAAGGGTCTGGGATTTCTTGCGTGCCATCGATCCTCCGGTATGAGCTACTAATTCCTTAAGACCCATGATAACGCTCGCGGCAAAGCTTGTCAACTAATTACTTAAGAGCGAACTTTTAGGAGCCCGGAATGGGGTAGACCCGGGGTGGTCCGACTTCGGCGCTAGACGGGGGCGACGTCCAACGTTTGGAGCTCTTGCTTTTCCTGGGTCGAGATCACTTTTTCCAGTTCGAGCAAGATGATGAGCCGGTCGTTCACTTTTCCGACTCCGGAGATGTACTCGGTGCCCACGCCGGCGATCATCTCCGGGGCTTCCTCGACGTTTTCAACCGGCAAGTTGAGCACTTCGGAGACGCTGTCAACGATGATGCCGACGCGTTTGGTCGCGATCTCCGTCACGACGATGCGCGTATTTTTCGTGTGCTCGGAGCGCTCCATGCCGAAACGCGTGCGCAAGTCGATGATCGGAATCAGCTGGCCGCGCAGGTTGATCACGCCCTCCATGAAATGCGGCGCACGCGGCACATGCGTGATATCGACCATGCGGATGATTTCTTGCACCTGCGAGATATCCACGCCGTACTCTTCGCGTCCCAAATGAAACGAGACCACTTGAATTTTCTCGCCGGAGAATTGCTGCTGTTCTTTTCGGTCAATGGTTGACATAGTTAGACTCCAGAGAATTCCGCGCGCGCGACTTTGCCGCCGGCGTAAGCTTCGCTAACGAGCGAATGAACGTCGATGATGAGCGAGATCGACCCGTTACCCAGAATCGTCGCACCGGAGATACCCGGGATGCGGCCGATCACGTCGGAGAGCGGTTTGATCACAATTTCCTGCTCGCCCTGAAAGGAGTCGACGACGAGGCCGACCTGACGGCCTTGCAATCCCACGATGACGATCATGACTTTGTCGGGATCGCGAGGAGCGTCCAATTCGAAGAAGTCCGCAACCCGCACGAGCGGCACGACTTGGCCACGCAGCGTGATGACTTCGTTGCCGTGCACCGTGCGCACGTCTACCATCTCGACGCGCTGCGATTCGATGACGCTATCGAGCGGAATCGAATAGAGTTCGTCCCGCACTCGAACGAGCAACGCTTGAATGATCGCAAGCGTCAACGGCAGCTTCATCGTAAACGTGGTGCCGACGCCGGGCTGCGTATCGACGTCGAAGATGCCCTTGAGCCGCGAGATGTTCTTCTTCACGACATCCATCCCCACGCCGCGCCCGCTTACATCGGAAACCGTTTCTGCCGTAGAAAAACCGGGTGTAAAAATCAGTTCGATGATCTCCCGGTCCGTGGGCCGGTCGTCCGCCGCGATCAAACCCTGTTTAATTCCGCGCTCCCGGACGCGCTGCAAATCGATGCCGCCGCCGTCGTCGGCAACTTCGATGATGATCTGATTGCCTTCGTGATACGCGTTGAGAGAGATCGTGCCGAACCGTGGCTTCCCGCGGCTCTCGCGCACGGCGGGACTCTCAAGACCGTGATCCACGCAGTTGCGCAGCAAGTGCATGAGCGGTTCGCCGACCTCATCGACGATCGTCTTATCCAAATCGGTCTGGGCGCCGGAGATTTTGAGCTGTACTTCCTTGCCGCGCGCCTTGGCGATGTCGCGAATGAGGCGCGGAAACCGATCGAAAACCTGTCCGATGGGAACCATTCGGACCTTCATGATCGATTCTTGAATCTCGTTGGTCGTGCGCGCAAGCAGAGCCGAACTATCGGCAAGATCCTTGGCAAGCGGCGCGAGCAACTCATGCGCGCCGTTGAGGTGCCTTTCTTTCATCGACCGGTCGAGCGTGAGCGCGATATCGGAAATGCGCGTCCGGTTGATCACCAACTCGCCGACCAAATTCAAGAGCAAGTCGAGGCGCTCGATATCCACGCGAATCGTCTGATGCGCGTTCGTCCGCTTCTGCCCCGCGGATTTTTCTCCGTTCTTAGCCACGGCGGCGGCGGCAACGGCGGGAGCCGCCGCGGCATTCTCGCCGGGCATCGTATCTTCAAACAAAGCCTCGGCGCCCACGCGCCCATCGTGAGCGGGCTGCGAAACGGTATCGCCCGGCACATAAACGGCCTGCTCCATGGCAATTTTTTGCGCTAGGAGCCGCTCGACCTCAGCTTCAAACGCCTCGATGTCGGTTGCGCTGACGTGCTGCACCGCGTCGGTTTCCGCATCAAACGACGTTTCCGCGCCGTGCGTGCCTTCAATGAGCGAAGACGTCTGTTCGTAAACGGCAACGAACGAATCAAGCCGCTCCAAAAACTGCCCTAGTGCGACGGGCACTTGCGCGTCATCGATCGCATTAGCAATTAAATCGGTAAGAAAATCCCGCCCCGAAAAGAGAATATCGACGACGCCCTCAGAGAGCGGCATGCGGTCTTTGCGAAGGAGGTCGCACAAATTTTCAAGCTTGTGCGCGAGCGTCTGCACTTCACCGAACTGCAACATGCCCGCGCTGCCTTTGACCGTGTGCAAAGCCCGAAAGAGCGAGTTAATCGTCTCGGAATCAGCATTTCCGTTGTCGATAAACTCTTCCATGCGCAACAAATCAGAATCGATCTGCTGCAGCAACTCCTCACATTCATCCCGGAAATATTGAATAAACTCCGACCGGTCAAACTCATCGTTAGACATTACGCGCGCCCTTGGACTCTTCGACAGGCTCAGGGTGACACGTGATGTTAGCGCGATACAGCATTCTACTCATCGTCGCTGGAGTTGTCGATGGGGGCATCCGTCGGCGGGCGTCTTGAGAATTGCCCGTAGGCAGGATGCCGGGAGGGCAATTTCAGCGAGTAGGGATTTGACACGATGTCAAATCCCGGGCGTCCCGCCGATGGATGCCCCCATCGACAACGGCGCCGCAAAAAATGCGTCATCCCACCCCGCTAACATCAATCGCAAACCTACTCCACACCGAAGACGGAGAGCAAGGGCCCAAGCGACCCCGTTTCCGGAATCAAAATAAACTGCCCCGATACCTGTTTCTCTTTATCCAAGAAGCTCGACTCGATCAAGAACACGTCTTGATCCGGCAAAATGGACATGAGCGTACGAAAAACTGCTTGAATGGTGCCGTAAGACAACGTCGGAACCGACGGCAAAAGATTGATGCCGGTGAGCTGAATAATTGCGGTTAGATATGAACCGGCAATGATGTTGCCGAGTTCCTTGAGCGTGGAGTCGACGATCGAGTCGAACACCTGAATGTCGCCGATAATCCGCTTGATGAACACGTTGACGAAATCCAAGGCCTGCTCGCGATCGAAGATGACGACCATCTGCCCGGGCGCTTCGCCCCGGACGTACATATGTAACGCCGCAATGACGCGGTTCTCGTGCCCCACGCGCGTGGCAAGGTCGCGAAATTTGATGACGTCGATGCGCGGCTCGGTCAAGTTGATCTTGGTATTGAGCAACTGCGAAAGCGCGGTGGCGGCGTGGCCCGCGCCGATGTTGCCGACTTCCTTGAGCGCGTCTTTCTGAAGCTCGTTGAGCTTAAGGGTCTGCCCGCTCACGTGAGTACCTTGTTGATGGTTTCCAGAATCTTCGGCGGTTGAAACGGCTTGGTGATGAACGACTTCGCACCGGCTTGAATCGCCTCGACGACGAGTGCCTGTTGGCCCATCGACGTGCACATGATGATCTTCGCGTCGGGATCGTGGCTCATGATCAGCTTTACGGCGGTGATGCCGTCCATTTCAGGCATGACCATATCCATGGTGACGAGATCGGGAGTAAGGGCCTTGTATTTGTCGACCGCTTCCGAACCGTTCTGGGCTTCCCCGACGACCTCGAAACCGTTCTTCGAAAGAATGCCCTTGATCATCATCCGCATGACGACCGCGTCGTCGACGATCAGGACCCGTTTACTCATACATCTCCTACCAGCGGAAAGGGCAACCGGCATGGATTCGCCGATGCACCACTGTTCCTAATCGGTAATTCCGAAGGCTTTGTTTAATGGAAGGGCTCCGTTTGCCTACGCGAGCCCCCGCGAGCGAAGGTCGGACTGGCGACGGTTGATGAATTCGGTGATGATGCGATCCTGATCTGCCGTCACCC
>JALZBM010000168.1 GCA_030947385.1 Vulcanimicrobiota bacterium | reverse complement strand
GTTGTAGACCGCATGCGCCGCCGCGTCGTACGTCTGGAAGACGGGCGCGTCGTTACCGATGAAGAACGAGGTTACTATTTCCTTGGACTGGGGCAGAGTCAGATTCTTTCTGGGTGAGGTTCTTCGGAACTTCACGCGCAACGCCGGAATGCAGGCCACGGCCATCGGCACGGTAACGGTTACGATCATTATTTTGGGCGTTTTTCTTTTCGTGCGCGGGCTGGTTTCGCATCTGGGCACCGAGGTCTTTAGCCAAATAGAGATCTCCGTCTATCTCAACGATAACGCGACACCCGCGCAAGCGCAGGCCTTGCGCGGGGCATTCAATGCCGATCCCCGCATCCGTTCGGCGGTGTTCGTTCCAAAAAAGCAAGGCTTAACCGATCTACGCAAACGCATGAAGGGGCAAATCGATACCTCGATCCTAACGGAAAATCCGCTGCCGGATAAGTTTCGCGTGCGCGTTGGGACCCCCGAACAGGTCGGCAACGTTGCCGCGCATATCGCAAAACTTCCTGGGGTCGCGAGCGCAAACTACGGACAAGACGTCGTCACCAAACTCTTGCAACTCAGTAAGGTTCTGGGTAATATCGGCGTGGCCGTTATCGTGCTGTTCATCCTCGTTGCGTCGATCATCATCGCCAACACGATACGGTTGACGGTCTTTGCCCGGCGCCGCGAAATTTCGATTATGCAGCTCGTCGGCGCCACCAATGCCTACATCCGGCTCCCATTTATTTGTGAGGGCTTTTTGGACGGCATCGCCGGCGCGCTTATCGCCGTTGCGCTCCTTGGAACCGCAAAGTACGAACTCTTTCCCAAACTTGCGGCAGCGCTGCCGTTCGTCCAACTCAATGCGAACGCCGTCGATCCGCTGCGCCTCGCGCTCGAACTCTTGCTCGTCGGCGGCGCCGTCGGAATCATTGCTTCGTGGATATCGGTCGGGCGTTACCTGCGGACCTGACGCGAGACGTACTCGCGCAGGGTCTTTCTTATAAGACGCTTTACGAGGCGCTTTCTCGAACCGTCAGCGATGCTTGCATCGAGGTCGATACGAGCGGACGTATCGTGCGCTGGAACGTCGCGGCGGAAGCGCTAACGGGCTATTCGGCCCGAAGCGCCATCGGCACCGAATTACGGGAATTTCTGCAGGACGCCGGCTTGCTCGCCGATCTCGCGCGTCTTCCCATCGACGGACCCGCAACTGAAATGCGGTTTTCTCTACACGATCACGCCGGCAAGCACATCGACGTGCGCGGCTGGGTCAGCGTGTTGCGTAGTAATGATGAAGTCGAGGGGTGGCTGCTCGCGTGCGTTCCGGCCCGCCGCATCGATGAGATCGAGCAACTCAAGAACGAGTTCGTGAGTACGGTCTCGCACGAACTAAAAACGCCGCTCGCCGCGGTAAAGGCATACTGCTCGACCCTGCTCTCCAATCCGTCCTTTAATGAAGAACAGCGCGCCGAATATTTGTCGGTCATCGACCACGAGTCCGATCGGCTCGCCCGCTCCATCGACGATTTACTTCTGATCACGCGCGTGGAAGCGGGACAAATGCTCAAACGTCGCGTGCGTTTGACCCTCGATTCCATCTTGTCGCGTGTTGTGGAACAACTCGCGTACGACCCGCAGCGCCACGAGGTGGTCATTCAAACGAACGGCGTGCGCATTTCCGGCGATCCGGACCGCATCGTCGATGTGCTCGTGCACGTGATCGACAACGCGATAAAATATACCCCCGACGGTGGAACGATCGCGATCGACGCCCACGAAGACGACGGGCATACCATCGTCGAAGTGCGCGATTCGGGTATCGGCATCGCATCCGATCACTTGCCGCTCATCTTCGATCGCTTTTACCGCGTCGATTCCGACCTGACCTCGAGCGTCGGCGGAAGCGGCCTCGGGTTGTATCTGGTCAATTCGCTCGTGCGCGCGCACGGAGGCAACGTCGGCGTGCGCAGCGAGCCCGGAAAAGGCTCGACGTTTACGATCAAGCTGCCGGTGCGTGAATGAACGGTGCCCGCTACGAGGACACGGCGGGCCGGCGGATCCTCGTCGTCGACGACGACCGCAACCTGCGCAAAATCATCACGACCAATTTGGAATTGGCCGGATACGACGTGACCGCTGCATCAAGCGGCGTCGAAGCGATGGAACTCCTTGAAGACCTTCAACCGGACTTGGTGCTGCTGGATGTCATGATGCCGGCAATGGATGGTTACGAAACGACCCGGCGCATCCGCAAGCATCCGACCAATTCGCACGTGCCGATCATCTTGCTCACCGCCAAAGGCGAAGTGGAAGATAAGATTGCGGGATTCGACGCGGGCGCGGACGACTACATTACCAAGCCCTTTGGACCGCAGGAGATGCTCGCTCGCGTGCGCGCGAAGATCCGGCGCGTGGCCGTCGATTCATCGCTTTCACCGCTCACGCGGCTGCCGGGCAACCTTGCAATCGAAACCGAGCTCAAGGGCCGGATCGAAAAACGCATGCCGTTCGCGGTGCTCTACGAAGACCTCGATAACTTCAAAGCGTTCAACGACGTCTATGGGTTCACGCATGGTGACGAAGCTATTTTGCTGGTGGCTTCTACGACGCTGGACGCCGTGCGCCGCCGCGGCAACGACGACGACTTCGTCGGACATATCGGGGGTGACGACTTTTTGGTCGTCACCTCGCCCGACCGCGCGGAAGAGATCGCGCGCGAAATCATCGCCCAGTTCGATCCCGATATACGCAAGCTGTACAACGCGCAAGACTTGAAAACCGGTTACATCGAAACGCGTGACCGGCGGGGCACGCTAAACCGCTATCCGATTATGTCGCTTTCGATTGCGATTTTAAGTAACGAGCAGCGCTCCCTAGACAACTACGCGCAGATCGGCGAAGCCGCCGCCGAACTCAAGCGCTACGCCAAACAACTTGGCGGCTCGGTCTTCGTGAAGGATAAACGCCGACTATGATTCTGCGCATCACCGCCGGTCTGCTCGCGGGACTTCTGCTGTCTTCGCCCGCGCTGTCCCGCTCGTCGTTTGATTCACAAATTCGCAAGCACCGCGAGCGTCAAGCGCAACTGCAGAGTCAACTTTCGCAGAAGCGGCGCGAATTGCACTCCGCGAAAATCCGCGTCGGGAATTTGCAAGCGCAACTCGCACAGACCAACGCCGCCATTGGCAGCGTCAACACGCACTTAGACGAACTCGCTGCCGAACGGCACGTGACCGAGAAGCGCCTCTCGTGGAATACGATTCAGCTCGGCGCCGCTAAAGCGACGTTAAAACTGCACAACGAAGCGCTCAAGCGGCGTTTGCTCAACATTTATCAACACGGCGATCTCGGTTACATCGACGTGTTGCTTTCCGCGTCTTCGTTTTCGGATTTCGTGGAACGCTGGGACGACTTGCGCCTGCTGGTTGCCGCCAATCAGCGTGCCGTTCGCGAGCGCCGCAAAGCCGAAAAGAAAGTGGCCTCGATCCAAGGGCAGCTCGAATCCACCCAGGCCGCCCTCGAACAGTCGCAGTTACGGCAACGTCAGGCCAAAAGTCAACTCGCTAGTCTCGCGGACGAACGCGCAAATCTCGTCGCGATCGCGGACGATCAACGCCGCCACGTGGCAAGCCAAGTTGCCGAGATGGAGGACCTGTCCTCGAGCGAGGAATCGCAGCTAGAAGCCCTGATCATCGCGCGGCAACGCGAGATCGCCGCGGAGCGTATTGCCCGCATGCGCGTCCAGGGCATCGCCGGCGTCCCCCCGACCGAAGGGGGAGGCTCGCTCGCTTGGCCCGTAACCGGGACGATTACCTCGCCGTTCGGTTTGCGGCACAGCCCCTTCGGCGGCGGGATGGAATTTCACCAGGGACTCGATATTGCGGCCCCCAGCGGAACGACCATCAGCGCCCCCGCGGGCGGCACTGTCATTCAGGCCGGGTGGTACGGCGGCTACGGCAACTACATTCTGCTCGATCACGGCGGCGGGCTCTCCACGGGATACGGCCACTGCTCGCAGATATTCGTGGCGGCGGGACAAGTCATCACCCGGGGCCAAGCCATCGGCGCAGTAGGGTCAACCGGCGCATCGACGGGGCCCCACTTGCACTTCGAGGTCCGCATCGACGGCAAACCCGTCGATCCCGCCCCGCGTTTACACTAAGCCCACAGCAACTCCTTAACCAGATGTGGGTATCTAAAGGATACTGATGTCTTCAAAATCTCGTGCCTTCGCAGCCGCGCTGGTCGTAATCGTCGTCGCCTTGGCCGGCGCGCTCTTTCTCGGATACCGCAGCGGCCTGAGCGCCGCACAGAACCGCGGCGCGGATTTGAGCGGCGAGGTAGCAAGCGTCGACCTGCAGTCCCTGCTCGGATCGGGTTCGCCCGACGAACGGCTCATTGACCTCGCCTTCCGCAGCGTCGAAGAAACATTTTATAAGCCCGTTGACGCGCAGACGCTCTTGGACGGGGAACGGCGCGGCCTCCTCGCCGATGGAACCGGTCACAAAATACGGATTCCGTTACCACACCAAATCGCGACCGGCATCGCCGATCAAGATAAAGCGCGCATCAATGCGGAACTGGCATTCGCACAAAAGCACGTCGGGTCAAGAATCGGCAAGGCCGAGCTGACGCAGGCCGCCATTCGCGGCATGATGGACGCGCTCAAAGACCCCTACACCGTGTATCTTTCACCCCACGAAATCCAGGGCCTCAACGAATCGCTGCAGGGCGGAAACTTCGGCGGCATCGGCGTGTACATCGTCCAGGATCCCAAGTCCGGCGCGATTTTAGTCGATCCGATCGAGTCGTTGCCCGCAGCCAAGGTCGGCATGAAACCCGGCGACATCGTCGATGCAGTCGACGGTCAGTCGACCAAGGGTCTCAAACTCGATTCGGTCGAGCATCTGATTCGCGGACCCGCCGGCAGCACGGTGCACATCGCAACGCATGCCTTCACCCAAGTGACGCGTAACGGAAAAGTGGTTTACGTCAACAAACCCGTTCCCGCAGGCAAGGAGCGCGCGTACACGATCGTGCGTCAAACGATTCACGTTCCGACCGTGAAGACGAAGATGGAAAGCGGCTACGATTACATCCGCCTGGCCGACTTCGGGAAAACGTCGTCCGACGAGGTCAAGAAAGCGTTACTCTTCGGTAAGGCGCACAACGCTAAGGGCTATATTTTGGACCTGCGCAACAACGGCGGCGGCTTGCTCGATGCTGCGGTGGAAATATCGAGTTTCTTCGTACCGCAGGGGCCGATCGTATCGACCATAAACCGCCACGGCGCCAAGGAAACACAAGACGCGCTCAAGACATCCATCGGCGGCTTAACCCCGTTAGTCGTACTCGTGAACAAATACACGGCCAGCGCCTCCGAAATCACCGCCGGTGCCCTGCAAGATTACAAACTGGGCGAGCTGATCGGAACCAAGACCTTCGGAAAAGGCGTTGTTCAGAGTATCTACCCCCTGCCCGATAACGGCGCCCTGAAAATCACGACGGCGCGTTACGTTACACCGCTCGGGCGCGATATCCACCATAAGG
>JALZBM010000038.1 GCA_030947385.1 Vulcanimicrobiota bacterium | reverse complement strand
TGCGTACGGACATGAAGCGGCGGCGCAGGCGGTCGTCGTCAAACTCACGCGGACCACGCTGATCGTTCCGATCGTTCTTGCGCTCGGCATCATTCGCATCGCGCGCGAGCGGCATTCGGGGAGCGTTGATTGGGCAGCCGTTATTCCATGGTTTATCGTGTGGTTTCTGGCGGCTTGCGCGGCCAATACGCTCGGCTTGATTCCGCGCGGGCTGCACGATGCGCTCACGGCCGCCGCCGTTTTCTTGATCGTCGTGGCGCTCTCGGGAGTCGGCCTCTCCGCGAACTTTGCAAAAATGCGCGAAACGGGTTCTAAGCCGCTGTTTTTAGGCCTCGCACTGTGGGTGCTCATCGCCATAAGCAGCCTGCTCATCGCCCGCTCGCTGCACGTGGCGTAAGGGTCGTAGCTTTGGGCGCGCGCTGCGGGTTAGGATAAGGAGGGAACCGCGCCTCTTTACCAAGGCAGGCGGTTTGAGCGGGTTTTTGAAAATCACCAGCCCTGCAATTTCGAAAAAAGAAGCGGAGTTTACGTACGTGCCGGACACGATGGTCGCAGTCACCCTCCCCGAAATGGGGGAGTCGGTTACCGAAGGGTCCATCGTCGAGTGGCGCAAAAAGGTCGGCGATTTCGTCGCCGAAGGCGACACCCTGGTCGAGGTTACGACGGATAAAGTCGACGTCGAAGTCCCGGCGCCCGCGGCGGGCCTCATTACCGAACTTCTCGCCGCCGAAGGCGCTACCGTCTCGGTGGGTGCCGTTTTAGCCCAGATCGACACATCCGCCAAGGTGGGCAACGGAGCGGCAAGCTCCTCAGGCGCGCCTACTGCGGCCGCGGCTGTCTCCAAGCCCCCCGGTCCGGCCAAGATCGAAACCGTCGTCATGCCTGAGATGGGTGAGTCGGTAACCGAAGGTTCCATCGTCGAGTGGAAGCGCAAGCCCGGCGACTTCGTCGCCGAAGGCGATCCGCTCGTCGAAGTTACGACCGACAAAGTCGATGTCGAAGTGCCGTCCACGAGCGCGGGAGTGATCGCGAAAATTCTCGCCGCCGAAGGTGCGACGGTTGCCGTCGGGGCGGGCCTCGTCGAAATCGATACCGCGCAGAGCGCACCGCCTGCAACCGCCAACGGTCAAGCCAAGCCCCCCGCAACTGAAAAATTAACCCCGGCGAAAGCGCAAGCCGTAGCGGTCGCACCCGAGCGTGCGGGAGAAGTCATCGCGAGCCCACAGGCGCGGCGAACGGCAACCAAACTCGGAATCGAACTCGCGGGCGTGCACGGCAGCGGACCCGACGGTTTGATCTTGCGCGAGGATGTCGACAAATACGCACTCGAGCAGCCAGCCGGCGCGCGATCTGCGCAGCCGGTGGCAAAACTGCCGCCCCTTCCGCCGCTTTCTTCCGAAGCCAAAGTAACGTCGCTCAAAGGCCCCGTCGGGACGCTCGCGTCCTATATGGAACAAAGCCTCACGATTCCGACCGCGACGAGTTTTCGCACGATTCTCGTCGACGTGATGGACGCGCGCCGCAAAGAATTGACGACCGCTCTCAAAACGGCGGGTCGCGGCGAAAAAGTCTCGTTTACGCACGTTATTGCGTTTGCGCTCGTGCGCGCCGCACGCGAGATGCCTGGGATGACCGCGCACTTCCGCCGCGACGGCGATACTCCGCAGCGCGTCGAATCCGGAATCCATTTGGGTCTGGCCGTCGATGCGCAGCGTAAGGACGGTCAGCGATTTCTCGTCGTGCCCGTCATCAAAAGTGCCGACGCGTTAGATTTTTCGAGTTTCCGCGCAAAATACGAAGAACTCGTCGGCAAGGCGCGCGACAACAAACTCACCGCCGACGATCTTTCCGGCGCATCGTTCACGCTAACGAATCCCGGCGGGATCGGCACCGTTGCTTCCGTGCCGCGTTTAATGGCTGGCCAAGGCGCGATCGTCGCTGCGGGCGCGATCGGCTATCCGCCCGGGTTTACGAAGGCAAACGAAGCGTCGCTGCGTTCGCTCGGCGTAGAAAAAGTCATGACGATGACGAGCACTTACGATCACCGCGTGATTCAAGGTGCGCTATCGGGTGAGTATTTGCGCCGCGTCGACGAATTGCTTGGCGGCAAAGACGGCTTCTACGAAACGATTTTCTCGGCGCTTGGCTTGCAGGCCAAGCCCGTGCCCCAACTTGCAGCCGCACCCGCATCCGTCGCCGCATCGTCGGCACCGGCGCAAACGGGCGCCGCGCCGTCGGATGAAATGCTGCGCGCCGTCGCTTCGGGAATGGCGATCGTCGCCTCCTACCGCACGCACGGCCACTTGGCCGCAACGCTCGATCCTCTGGGTTCGGAACCGGTCGGCGATCCGGCGCTCGACCCGCGTAACTACGGATTGACGCCGGCGTTGCAATCTGCGATTCCCGCATCGGTACTGCGCGTCAAAGTTCCCGGCAACACACTGGCCGACGTGTTACCCGAATTGCGCAATACCTACAGCTCGACCATCGCGTACGAAATCGAGCACATTTCCAACACCGCCCAGCGCGAATGGTTACGCGACTGGATCGAATCGGGCAACCATCGCATCAACATTTCTCCGGCGCGCAAACTCGACGTGTTGCAACGCCTGACGCGCGTCGAAGTCATGGAGCGCTATCTGCGTAAGACCTTCATGGGTCAGAAGACGTTTTCGCTCGAGGGCTTGGACGTCATGATTCCGATGCTCGAAGAAGTGCTGGTCACGCTGGCCGACAACGGCGTGCAGCGCGCCGAAATCGGCATGGCGCATCGCGGCCGACTCAACGTCATCGCGCACGTCGTCAATACGCCGTACGAAGAAATCTTAGCGGAGTTCGAAGCGGCCAACAATCGCGGCGAAGCCGCGGACGAAGATGCCGACGTCACCGGCGATGTCAAATATCATCACGGTGCCGACGGCGAATACAAAACGCAGGACGGTAAAAAAATCGGCGTTCACCTAGCGCACAATCCGAGCCATTTGGAAGCGGTCGACCCGGTCGTCGAGGGCCGCACGCGTGCTCTGCAGACCGATCAGAAAACCTCGGGCGCCCCGTTGGATTTCAAGCAGGCCGCACCGATTTTAATTCACGGCGACTCGGCGTTCCCCGGACAGGGCGTCGTTTCGGAAGTATTAAACTTGCAGGCGCTGCCGGGCTATACGACCGGCGGCACGCTGCACGTTATCGCCAACAACCAAATCGGCTTTACGACCGACCCCAAAGATTCGCGTTCCACCCGCTATTCGAGCGATCTCTCCAAAGGGTTCGACGTGCCGATCGTGCACGTCAACGCCGACGACGTTGAGGCGTGCATTCAAGCCGTGCATCTGACAATGGATTTCCGGCGTCAATTCGGACGCGACGCGCTTATCGATTTGATCGGCTACCGCCGCTTCGGCCACAACGAACAAGACGAACCCGCATACACACAACCCGGCATGTACGACCGCATCAAGTCGCATCCGACCGCTCGCGAATTATTTGCCAACAAGTTGATCGCGCAGGGTCTCGTGACGAGCGAGCAGGCAAACGACATGGTGGCCGCGGCGCAGGCTCGTGTTTCGGAAGCACACAACAACGTCAAGGGCGGCAAGGCCGCGGGTATGATCACGAAGCACCACGGTAACAGCGGCATCGCCGATGTGGTAGAGACCGGCGTAGCCGAGGAACGCCTGCTGGAACTCAGCGATGCTCTCGTCAGTTTCCCGGGCGATTTTGGGCCCAATAAAAAGCTGGTGACCCAGTTCGAGCGGCGCAAAGGACTTATCCACGAGAAGGGTCTGGTTGACTGGGGGATGTCCGAAGCGCTCGCGGTTGCGACGCTCCTGCGCGAAGGCACGCCGATCCGGATTACGGGCCAAGATACGGAACGCGGCACGTTCAGCCACCGTCATGCCGTGCTGCACGATCCGCGCACCAACACGCAATACATTCCGTTGCAACATATCACCGGCAGTAAAGCATCGTTTGAAATTCACAACAGTCCGCTGTCCGAATATGCGTGTTTGGGATTTGAATACGGTTATAGCGGCGCGGCCGCGAACGCACTCGTTTTGTGGGAAGCGCAATTCGGCGATTTCAACAACGGCGCACAAATCATTATCGATCAGTTTATCGCTGCGGGCCAGGCCAAGTGGGGCCAGACGTCGCGCCTGACCTTGCTGCTGCCGCACGGCTACGAAGGCGGCGGCCCCGAGCATTCCAGCGCGCGTCTCGAACGCTTCCTGCAACTTTCAGCCGAGGGCAACTTGCGCGTCGCGTACTGCTCGACTGCCGCAAATTACTTTCATCTCTTGCGCATGCAGGCCAAAGAAGCCGACGCGTTACCGCTCGTCGTGATGACGCCCAAGAGTCTGCTGCGGTCCGAACCTTCTTACGGGAGTCTGGCGGAAATGGCGGGCGGAAAATTCCGTACCGTCATCGACGATCCGGCCTTCCAAGGGCGCAAGAAAGATGCGGAACGGATCATCATGTGCACGGGTAAGATTTATTACGATCTGGTCAATCATCCGAAATATAAAGATCTCAAGAAGACGGCAATCGTGCGCATTGAGATGCTTTCACCGCTGCCGCATTCCGAATTGAGCGCCGTCATCGCGACGTATTCGCGGCGCAAGGAACTAATCTGGGTTCAGGAAGAGCCCAAAAACATGGGCGCGCGCGCACACGTGCGGCGCCGCTTGCTCGAGCGCTTGACGCCGGGATCGGAAATCGAATACATCGGGCGTCCCTATCGGTCGTCGCCGTCGGAAGGCTATCCGGGAGCGCACGCGGTCGAACAGGAACGCATTCTCAAAGCCGCGCTCAGCGAATAACACCGCAAAATAGGGCGCAGATTCTCGCTGGGTGCACGCGATCGTTTGCGCATCCGCCCGTGTCGATGGGAGAAACGCTCTCACGTGTCTCAAGCGAAGCCCGCGATGACGAACATCCGGACCGGTACGGAGGCGGAGCCCTCTTAGAAAACTTCGAGCGGGAGACTGCCCAGTTGCTCGGCAAAGACGCTGCCGTGTTTATGCCCAGTGGAACGATGGCCCAGCAAATCGCGCTGCGTATTCACGCAGAGCAAACCGGAAACGATCGCGTCGGTCTGCACCCGCAAAGCCATCTCGTAATGTGGGAGGCCGATGCGTACGAACGATTGAGCGGTTTGCGCGGCGTCCCGGTGGGCGCACCGCACCGGCTCAATACGCTCGCCGATTTACAAGCGCTCAAAGAGTTGCCCGGAACGCTGCTCGTGGAATTGCCCGAGCGCGAGATCGGCGGCATGCTGCGTTCGTGGGACGAATTGTGCGAAATCGTTGCGTGGTGCGCAGCGCGCGACATCCGGCTGCATCTGGACGGCGCGCGTTTATGGGAAACGCAACCCTTCTATGCGGACCGTTCGTATTCTGAGATTGCCGGCTTGTTTGATACCGTTTATGTATCGTTCTACAAAATTCTGAACGGTATTGCCGGTGCGGCACTCGCGGGCCCGAAAGCGCTGATCGACCAGGCGCGCGTTTGGCAACATCGTCACGGCGGCCGTCTCGTGCAACTCTATCCGTACGTTCTTAGCGCGCGTGCAGGCCTGCGAACATTTTTGCCTCGCATGCGGGCTTATCGCGAGCGGGCGGCTCAAATTGCGCAGATTCTCAGTGAATTCCCGGCAATGATCGTCACTCCCAATCCGCCGCATACGAATATGATGCATATTTATATTCGCGGTGACGAGTCCAAGCTCGATGCGGCCATGGTGGAGATCGCCAGGGAAACCGGGCTCGCACTCTTTGGAGCGCTTGCTGCGGCGCCCGTTCCCGGTTACTGCAAGTTCGAACGTTCGATCGGCGAAGGCGCCTTCGAAATCAGCGACGACGAAATACGCTTGCTGTTCGAGCGGTTGCTAAAAAGCGCGTAGTAAAACGCTCTTCGGGCGTTAGCGGATCGCATATGTTACCGTCATGTTCGTAAAAATGCGAACGCGCAGATAGTCGTCCGGCGAATTGAATTGCGCATTCGTTCCGGGTCCGAGCTGGTAGTAGGAGCCGCAACTCGAGGGCGAATTGGGATTGCCTGCGCCCCCGTCGCCGTAACTTTGGACGGCGATGACGTTTCCGAGCGAAACATTGCTTTGTTTGGCGATATCCAATGCTTGGGCGTGCGCCTGCGCCAGCGCGGCGCGACGGGCACTCGAGCGCAGCGCGGTGCAATCATCGATCGTGAGGTTGACTCCGGCCTGTTGAACGGCAATGTCCGGCATGCCGGCAAACGTTTGCGAGAGCGTCAGGACGCCGCGCTGCAATTGATCGGCCGTCGGATTCTTTACCGTTGCCGTCAGGGTGGCGTAAGCGCTTTTCGCAGGCCCCGAAAGATACGGTGGCTCGATGACGCTTTTGGGATCCGCGCCCGCGCGAATCAATGCATCGACGACCGGCTGCAGCGTTTGCGCGTCTAGCGTCATTTGGTTGTTGCGGCTGATGATTTGCAGCGTGACGCGTGCCTGCTCCGCCGCTCCCGTCGCCTGACCGGCCCCGGAGACGGTTATGCCGCCGTGATTGTCGGCGGGTCCGCGCGGGCCAGGCGGCATCTGCCGTATCGGCGCACTGATTGGACTCTGCGCGAGGGCGACCGGCGCGGTTAATGCGAGCGAGGTCAGCAAAAACGAGGCGAGCCCGAAATATTTTAACACCCGATACTCCTCAATAGATCGTCGATGGTTCGCGCGTTGCGCACTAAACCCCGATTGTATTGTGAGATAAACGTTTCTTTTACCGCAGAGTCGATCATCGCAATGAGCGGATCGTAAAAGCCTTCGACGTTGAGTAATCCCACCGGACGGTCGTGAATGCCGAGCTGCGACCACGTCACAACTTCGAAAAATTCTTCGAGCGTCCCGTAGCCGCCGGGTAACGCGACGAATGCCTCGCACAGATTGGCCATCATCGCCTTGCGTTCATGCATGCTCTGCACAATGTGCAGTTCCGTTAGTCCGTGGTGCGCGACTTCTCGATCCGCGAGGGCTTGCGGGATAACTCCGATCACTTTTCCGCCCGCCCCGAGGGCCGCGTCCGCCAGGATCCCCATGAGGCCGACGTGTCCGCCGCCGTACACGATTGCGACGCCACGGCGAGCGAGTTCCGTTCCAAGCGCTTGCGCCGCTTGTGCGTAGGCGGAATTGCGCCCCACATTCGAACCGCAAAAAACGCATACGCTTTGCATGGATCTACGGTTGCTCCAACGCTTGGCAACGCTCGGCGTCCCGGGTTTCCATTACGGTCATGATTCCATTTTTGATGTGGGTCAAAAAATGTGCGGTCGAACGATGTGTCTCGAACGCCGCTTCATCTTCATACCGTTCGACCAGAATAAAGCGCCGCGGTTCTTCCAGTGACCGGTAAATGTCGTAGCTGCGGTTCCCCGGTTCCGCACGCGAAGGCTGCAGGCACGCGCGAAAGTGGCTCGCCGCCTCATCCTCGTGTCCGGCGCGAATGAGATACCGCACCGTAATTGCAAACATAGGCAGCCGCTTTGGCAATGAAGCGGGGGCCGCCCTCCCGAAAAGGACGCCCATGCGCGACGACGACCGCAAACTCGTGTATTCCACCGATTCTGGCTGGATCGGCGGCGAACCGAAGAAACCGGCGAAGAAATCTCCGAAGCGTCAAGACGCTCCGAAAGTGCCGGACGACGGCGTCATTCGCGTTGCCCGCGACAACCGGCGCGCAGGCACGATGTCGGTTATCACCGGTCTTGCAACGAGCGAGATCGCGCAGGTTGCGACGGCGCTAAAAAAACTCTGCGGCTCCGGCGGCACCGCAAAAAACGGCGTCGTCGAAATTCAAGGCGATCACCGCGACAAAATCGTCGCGCATTTCGAACGAGTCGGACGCCGCGTAAAGAAAGCCGGCGGTTAAGCTAGGACGAGTTCCTCGCCTTTGACGCCTGAATTCTTGATGGCGTCGCGAATCATTTGCTCTTGCATCTCCGGAATCACCCAGCGTGCTTGCACGTCTGCGGCAAGCGTGTCGATGGGATCGAAATACACGAACGCTTTGCCCGGTTTGACGCTTGGCGCGCTGTAGACGGCGATCCCGTTCTCACGATCGTAGTAGTCGTAGCTGTGAACGTCGCGTTTTCCGCCGCCTCCCGGCGCATCGCACACGAAGGTCGGCGTGTTGAAGCCGGCGGTCGAACCGCGAACGAACTTTTCGATATCGACGGCGGTTTGAATCGTGGTGCGGAGCTCTTCAACGCCCTTGACTAAATCATGCATGTAGACGTAGTAGGGGTGCACATTGATGTGCCCAAGACGCTTCACGAGCAACTGCATCGCGTTTTGATCGTCGTTTACGCCGCGGATGAGAACGGATTGATTGCGAACGAAGATGCCGCGTTCGAAGAGCACGCGCATAGCCTTTTCTGTCACCCACGTGATTTCGTTTGCGCTATTGAAGTGCGTGTGCAGCACGACTTCCTTGCCCATTTTCCGGCCACGGTCGACAACGGAGGTAAGCGCGTCGACCCATTCCGGATGCGTCAAAATTTTCATCGGCATGATTGCGGGACCTTTGGTTGCAAAGCGCATCCGGCGCACGTGCGGAATCTCTAGCAACGCATTGCCGATCAGCTCGATGTTTTTCGGCGGCAACTGATAGGCATCGCCGCCGGAGATCACGATGTCTTCGAGTTCCGGGCGCTCGGAGATATATTGAAAAGCGTCTTGCCACTGGGCGGGCGTTTTTGCAAGCGAGACCTTGTCGACGTTCTCGGTATCGGGACCGATGGCGTAACTGCGCGTGCAAAAGCGGCAGTATACCGGGCACACGTTTAGCGGCAGAAAGAGTGCCTTATCGACGTAACGGTGGACGAGGCCGGGCACGGGCGAATCGTCCTGTTCGTGCAGTGAGTCCAGCGTTAGGCGCGGATGGTCGGAAAGCAGTTTGCTCGCAAGCGGGATGAATTGCGTGCGGATCGGATCGTTGTACGGATCGTTCCAGTCGATCAGTGCAATCGCATAGGGCGAAACGCGAACCGCCATCGGGGCCCGTTCGAAGCCGAGGCGAGCATCTTGGATGAATTCCGGCGATGCGGCGCCGCCGATCGTGTTGAGCAATTCATCGACGGTCTTTACCGAATGCTTTTGCTGCCAGAGATGGTCGAGAAACGTCTTCTCGTCCACTTCGCGGTATTTGGGGACGCTGTGCCAGAACTCGCCTTGCCGGATATTGGCGTGTTCCATCGTGGATGCGGGTGCGGCGGGTTTTTTATGAACGATTTGACTCATCGTAACGATCCTTTTAGAGACTTGCGTATCGCGCCTGGAAATACGCGTGAACGTGCGGATAGTCGCGCAACGTTTGCAGCGCGGTGTCGGCGTGCCCCTTGGCATATCCGTTCCCGACGATCATGGTGACGTCTTTTCCCACGCCTTCGGCGCCCAGCGCCGCAGCCGTAAAAGACGTGCACATCGAGAAGAAATACACGATCCCGTTTTCTTTCGTACACAGAATCGAACTGAGTTCGGTTCCCGCAACGTTGACGCAGTTTACCGTCAGGTCCGCAAGGCCGGGGAGCACCTTCGTTATTGCGGCGCTGAGCGCAACCGCATCGCGGGCGTCGAGTTCGAGCAACTCGTCGACGATTTTATCCGCGAGGAGTAGCTTCGATGATTCGGTTGAGGCATCGGGAACGATGCCGACGACGCGCCCGAGGGGACCGCTCACCGCTTTGGCTTGCAGGCATGAAAGCATTCCGGATTTGCCGTCCGCGCCGATAATGACGACGCTGTCACCGGGTTTGGTCATGCGGCGAACTTGCGCGGGCGCACCGGCAACATCGAGCGTCGCAAGCGCGACATCCGTTCCGATATCGGCCGGCAGCTTTGCCCAAATACCGCTCTCGAAGAGGATGGCTTTTGCGCGCACCCACACGCGCCCCGTCGTCATATCGATTTCGGTAATGGCTTCGAGCCGCAGCGGCGTCAACGTTAAAGACACGAGCGATGCGATGCGGTCGCCGGCGGCCAGGTCGATCTTGCCGCGCAGCCGTTCGCCCACTTTGAGCACGCGGCCGACAAACATGCCGCCGCTGCCGGTAACGGCATTGTGCTGCTTGCCGCGCTCTTTGACGTTGTGTAGAATGTGCTCCATCACGCGTTGCACGTCGCCACCGCTCGCTTCGCTGATTTGACGGAAAGAGGCGGAGTCGATGTTGAGCGTTTCGACGTCGCACAGAATCTCGTTTTCGAACGCCACCGGCGTATTGTCGATTTTCCAGGCATTTTGCGGCAGGGCGCCAGCAGGTTCCAGAACGCGATGGCTGCCCAAAGCATCGACGTTACGCTCGGATACGATGCTCATCGAACGGATATCCCGCCGCGTTCGAACGGACTGGAAAGTACGATCGTGGTCTTCGTGCGGGCCATCCCGCGAACGGATTTCAGGCGCGAAAGCAGGTCGTCCAAGTGCGAGGTCGAGCGGGTCATCACTTTGAGAACGAACGACTCTTCGCCCGCAACGCTGTGGACCTCGGCTACTTCGGGAAATTGAGCGAGCGTTGCCGTGAAATCGTCGTAGCTGCAATCGGGAGCGGTGTAGCAGCTAATGAGCGCACACAGCCCGAGCCCAAGGCGGCGGCTGTCGAGTTGCGCGGTGTAAGCACGAACGTACCCCCGGCCCTCGAGCCGCTTCACGCGGTCGTGGACGGCCGGCGCTTTGAGTCCCACCAGGGTGCCCAGTTCTGCAAACGTCGAGCGCGCGTTGCGCTGCAACGCCTCCAGCAGGCGTAGATCGAGGTCGTCCAAGTCACCAGTTTCTAATAGCATATTCGCCGAAATCGCTCCAACACCCGATATATTTTCGGGAAACTCAGCATATCACGGCGCTTTCATTCGGTGCAAGACCCCGCGCGCAAGATTTCCATCGCAGGTCGCCAAAGCCGCCCGGGTGACGCGATTTTTCAGCCTTCTCGTCCTGGCTGCCCTCGTGGCGGGATGCTCCAAGACCGGGGGGCCCATCGCGCCGCGCGAGCCCGGAAGCGTCCGGTTCGACATCGCAGCCGACCCCGCAACCCTCAACCCGCTCTTCTCGCACCAAGACGCCGCATCGGTCGAGCTGCAGGTGGCGCGCCTGGCATTCGAGCCCTTCATCGACTTGGACGAACGTGGGATGCCGCGCCCTGAGCTGTTGGCGTTCATCCCCACGCGAGCCAACCGCGGTGTTTCCGCGGATGGGAAAACGCTCGTCTACCATCTGAGGCCCGGAGTGAGGTGGAGCGACGGCGAACCCGTGACTTCCGCCGACGTCCTTTTTACTTTGCACGCCATTTTAGACCGGCGCAATCCGGTGCGTTCGCTTGCGGGGTACGAATTGATCGATCGCGCGAGCGCGCCATCCGCAAACACCGTGGTTTTCCATTTACGCAAATCCTGGGCTCCTGCGGTGCAGACGCTGTTTTCTTACGGCACGACGTCGCAGTTCGTGCTGCCCAAACACATTTTGGAAAAACAGCTGCCGCTCGCACAAGCCGCATTTAACGCCGCACCGACGGTGGGCGACGGGCCCTTCACGTTCGTATCGTGGCAGCGCGGCGAAAAACTTGCCTATGTGGCGAATCCGCGTTACTGGCGCGGCCTGGCCAAGGCAAAGCGGCTGGATATCCGCATCATTCCGGATCCCTCGACGAATTTGACGTTGCTCTCATCGGGGGAGTTGGATTGGAATCTCATCGCGCCCGTGCAGCAACGCTCGCTGCTCAGGAATTCGTCCATCGCTTACCGCACCGTTCCCACCGCAACAATTGCAGGCGTGGCAATCAATCTTACGCAGCCGGTTCTGCGCGACATCCGCATCCGCCGGGCGCTAGCGATGGGAATCGACCGGCAGGGAATCAGCACAAAAATCACGCTCGGAAAATATCCCGTCACCGACAGCGCGCAGCCGAAATTTTCGTGGGCGTATGACGCGAGCGCGCACGAACCGGCATACGATCCACACAAGGCGGATGCCATTTTAGACGCCGCCGGCTGGAAACGCGCGACGAACGGGATACGCCGCAAAGACGGAAAACCGCTCGAGTTTACCTACGTACAATTTCCCGAAACGACTACGGGCGTGCACACGGCAACGTTTATCCAAAACGAACTGCGCCTGCGCGGCATCGACTTGCAGATCAAGTCGATCAGCAACGCGCAGCTTTTTCTTCCTTCGGCGCAGGGTGGCACGCTTGCAAGCGGCGCCTTCGACATGGCCTACGTACCCTGGACCATGGGTGCCGACCCGGACGATAGCCCACTGCTCACCTGCCACGGCGCATCCAATTACATGCGCTATTGCAATCCGGCCGTCGACCGTTTAGAAGATGCGGCCCTCGCATCGGGCGACCGTGCGCAGCGCGCTCGCCTGTACTCCCAAATTGCAAAACGGGTAGCGGCCGATATTCCGGTTCTTTATCTTTTTGAAGCCCAGTATATTTATGCGTACCGCAAGTCGCTGCATGGATTCTATCCCAACGCTTTCCTGCCGACTTGGAACGCCGCGCAATGGTACGTTACGCCGGTTTAAAGAACACGCCGTTTATTTTTCCGGCGGCGTCGATCGACATCTGCATGTTTAACGAAGCGCTTGCAAAATCGACGCGATAGACATAGACGGTGGAAGTTCCCAGGGGAGTTTTACTGGAGAACGTGACTCGCGTTGGATCGCCCAGCGCGCTAAGTTGCGCTTTTACCGATTCGACGACCGTGGGCGTAAGCGCGTCGGCCATTTTCTTATCGAGTTGCGAGCGGTCCATGTTGCCGGTTTGAAACCGCCGGATCCATTCTTTTGCACGGGCGGTAACTTTGGGGTCTTCACCGGCGGCGGCTTTGATCGTGGGAGGATAGAGCACTTCAAAAATTCGTGAAGCGATTGCCTGCGTTGGAGCGAGCGCATTCGTCAGAACGATAATAGCGAGGTGCTCGTTGGGATACGTGACGTTTGCGCTCGTAAATCCGAACGTTCCGCCATTATGCCAGATGCGGCGGTGACCGTCTTGCGTGTCGTCGATCCATCCCATGCCGTAGCCCGTTGATTTGCCGTCCCGCAGCTGGAACGAGGTCGTCGCGAGATTTACGTCGCCCGGCGAAATGATTTTTCCCCCGAAAAACGCGCCGTCCCACTTGACCATATCGTCGATGTTGCTGACGAGATAGCCCGCGCTCCAGGCCCAGCCGCCGCCGAACGGCGGAGCCGGCGAAAGGGTGCCTTTAATTTTTGGACGGTAACCGGTCGCGACATCCGGGAGGCTGCGCTCTTCATCCATCGTGACCGTGTGGCTCATCCCCGCGGGTTTCACGACGTGTTCGAAGAGATAGGCCGTATAAGACTCGTGCGAAGCCGCTTCGATCACCTTGCCCAGTAGGATATAGTTGGTATTCGAATACGCCCACTTGGTA
>JALZBM010000037.1 GCA_030947385.1 Vulcanimicrobiota bacterium | reverse complement strand
CCGATGTTGTAATATTTTTTTAGAATGAGATTCTCGCCGTCGAGCGAGGAGTTAAACTGCGAAAATTCCTTGAGCCCCGCGACGACCGCTTTGATAAGAAAAGCAAGCATGGTCACCTTGATGTGTGCCTTGGCGTTCTCGGCATTGAGTTGCTTGCGGAATTCTTCAAGTTCCGTAATGTCCGCGTCGTCGTTGTTGGTAACGTGCGGAATCATCACCCAATTACGGTGCAGATTCGGTCCGGATATTTTTGCAACGCGGGAAAGAGGTTTGGATTCGACCGGGCCGTATTGCGCAAAATCAATTTTCGGCCACGCGGCAATACCGAGCGATGAAAAACCGGCGCCGCCCCTGCCTGCAGTTCCGCTTTGCAGCGCCGTTTTAACATATTTCTGAACGTCTTCGCGAGTAATCCGGCCACTCGGCCCCGAGCCCCGAACGGTTTGCATGTCGACGCCGAGTTCGCGTGCAAAGCGCCGAATCGAAGGACTCGCATGCACGCCCGCACCATCAACATGCGCGACTGCGTCACCCCGAACCGACGTGTCACCCTGAGCCGCAGTGTCACCCTGAGCCGCAGTGTCACCCTGAGCCGCAGTGTCACCCTGAGCCTGTCGAGGGGCCTCCACCGCAATGTTCGCAATCACCGTCCCCTGCGAAACCTTGTCCCCAACCGTAACGGCAACCGTCCCGACAATACCGCCGGTGCTCGCCGGAACTTCAAACGTCGCCTTCTCCGATTCCAGCGTCACCAGCGGGTCGTCTTTGCGAATCGTATCCCCCGCTTTTACCAGCACTTCGATAACGGGAATATCTTTGAAGTCGCCGATGTCGGGCACGCGCAACTCGATCGATTGCGCAGTTGCAGCCGGCGCCGAATCCGGCGCAGGGGCGGGAGCCTCCGGAGCTTCCATCACTTGACCGCTCTCATCGACGTTGCCGGAGAGCTTGCGGTCGTCGTCCAAAGACGCAGCAGCGGTTTTTTTCGAAGCTGGCGCAGCATCGCCCACTTCATCTAGAACGACGATCGACGTGCCCTGCGAAACCTTGTCACCGATTTTCACACTCACCGATTTAACGATGCCGCCCTGGGGGGAAGGCACTTCGAACGTCGCCTTCTCCGATTCCAGCGTGACGAGGGGATCGTCTTTTTTGATCGCGTCGCCGGGCTTTACCAGCAACTCGATCACCGGAACGTCGTTGAAATCGCCGATGTCGGGAACCTTTACTTCCACGTGCGCCACCTTCTACGCCGTCGCCGGATTCGGCTTGTTCGGATCGATTCCGAACGCTTTGATGGCTTTGGAAACGACCGGCATTTCGATCGTTCCTTCGTCGGCTAAGCCTTTGAGGGCGGCAAGCGCGATGTATCTGCGGTCCACCTCAAAGAAGTCGCGCAATTTGCGACGGAAATCGCTGCGTCCAAAACCGTCCGTACCGAGCACGTGGTAGCGGCGGTTCACGAACGGACGAATTTGCTCCGCGTAGCTCTTGATGTAATCGGTCGCGGCAACGGCCGGTCCGCGCCGCTCCGCCAAACACCCTTCAACGTATGATGTACGCCGTTTCTCTCCGGGATGCAGCAAGTTGTAGCGTTGCACATCCAAGCCCTCGCGGCGCAATTCGTTGAAACTGGTGACACTCCACACGTCTGCTGCGACGCCGAAGTCGGCTTCCAGCAACTCGGCCGCGGCGATGACTTCGCGTAGAATCGTCCCCGATCCGAGCAGTTGCACGCGCGGCTGTTTCTTCTCGGCTTTCCCCGCGTCGCGCAGCAGGTACATGCCGCGCAGAATGCCGTCCTGAACTGCAGCCGGCATATCGGGATGCACGTAGTTTTCGTTCATGACGGTGATGTAGTAGTACACGTCCTCCTGCTCGGCGTACATGCGGCGTAGACCATCCTGAACGATGACCGCGAGTTCGTAACTGTAGGTAGGGTCGTACGAAATGCAGTTCGGAATGAACGATGCGAAAAGGTGGCTGTGGCCGTCTTCGTGCTGCAGGCCTTCGCCGTTGAGCGTGGTGCGGCCGGCGGTGCCGCCGATTAAAAAACCACGGCTGCGCATGTCGCCGGCCGCCCACGCCAAGTCGCCGATGCGCTGGAATCCGAACATCGAGTAGAAGATGTAAAATGGAATCATTTGCTCGCCGCTCGTCGAGTAGGACGTCGCGGCGGCGATCCAGGAAGACATCGCACCGGCTTCGTTGATGCCCTCTTGCAAAATCTGGCCCGATTTATCTTCGCGGTAGTACATGAGTTGAGCGGAGTCTTGCGGGTCGTAGAGTTGCCCCGCCTGCGAATAAATGCCGAGTTGGCGGAACATGCCTTCCATGCCGAACGTGCGCGATTCGTCGGCGACGATCGGTACCACGCGGTTGCCCACGTTCTTATCGCGAATGATCGCGTTGAGAATTCGCACGAACGCCATCGTCGTTGAAATCTCGCGCTCGCCCGTGCCTTTAAGTTGGGCGTCGAATGCGCTCAGGTCGGGAACGGCAAGCGGCTCCGCTTTTTCACGGCGGTGCGGCAGGATGCCGCGCTCTTTCTGCTTGGCGCGCAAGTACTGCATTTCGGGGCTGTCTTCGGGCGGCTTGTAGAATGGAATCTTTTCGAGTTGCTCGTCGGAAACCGGAATGGAGAAGCGGTCGCGAAACGCGCGCATCGACTTGATTTCCATGTGTTTCTGCTGGTGCGCGATGTTTTGGGCTTCGCCCGAGGAGCCCATCC
Organism: Vulcanimicrobiota bacterium; assembly: GCA_030947385.1. Lineage (GTDB taxonomy): Bacteria > Vulcanimicrobiota > Vulcanimicrobiia > Vulcanimicrobiales > Vulcanimicrobiaceae > JACRUB01. The sequence continues at coordinate 10,690 of JALZBM010000037.1, read as the reverse complement.
CGTAGCCCTTGATGGTCTTTGCGAGGATAACCGTCGGCGCGCCGGTGTGTTTGGTTGCCGCTAAGTACGCGGCGTAGACTTTCTTGGGATCGTGGCCGCCGCGCGAGAGCGCCCAGATTTCTTCGTCGCTCCAGTCCTTGACCAGGTCGGCCGTTTCGGGATAGCGGCCGAAAAAATGTTCGCGAACGTACGCGCCGTTGTTCGCCTTGAACGTTTGGTAGTCACCGTCAACGCATTCGTTCATCAGTTGCACGAGGCGCCCGGTGTGATCTTTGGCGAGCAGTTTGTCCCAGCCGGATCCCCAAATGATTTTGATGACGTTCCATCCCGCGCCGCGAAATACGCGTTCGAGTTCCTGAATGATCTTGCCGTTGCCGCGCACCGGGCCGTCAAGGCGCTGCAAGTTGCAATTCACCACGAAAATAAGATTGTCGAGTTGCTCGCGCGATGCCACGGAAATCGCGCCGAGCGATTCGGGTTCGTCGACTTCGCCGTCGCCTAAGAACGCCCACACTTTACGGCCTGCGGTTTGGGTAATGCCGCGGTTTTCCAAATACTTTAGAAATCGTGCCTGATAGATGGCTTGCAGTGGGCCAAGGCCCATTGAGACGGTTGCAAACTGCCAGAAGTCCGGCATCAACCACGGATGCGGATACGAAGAGAGGCCTTTGCCGTCGACTTCTTGCCGGAAATGGTTCAACTGCTCTTCGGTCAGCCGCCCTTCCAAAAACGCGCGCGCATAAAACCCGGGCGATGAATGCCCCTGGAAGAACACCAGATCGCCGCCGTGCGACTCATCGGGGGCGTGGAAGAAGTGGTTGAAACCGACGTCGTACAGTGTCGCAGCGGATTGAAAACTTGCGACGTGGCCCCCAAGTTCCGAAGACTCCTCGTTTGCGCGAACCACCATCGCCATCGCATTCCAGCGAACGAAGTGCCGGATACGCGTTTCAAGTTCGTCGCTACCCGGCATTGCCGGCTGCTCCGCGAGCGTAATCGTGTTGACGTACGGCGTTTGCACGCCGAGCGAAACGTGCGCGCCCCCGGCCCGCGCGCGGTCGACGATCGTTTCGACCAACTGTTGCGCGCGCGCGGGGCCTTCGTTTTGGAGGACGCCGTCGAGGGCATCGACCCACTCTCGGGTCTCTTGCGGATCGGGGTCGCCAACATGCTGGGTCGTCATAGAGAGGGGCGCTTCTGGGCCCATCCTTCAGCCTCCCACCGATGGACGGCTCCAATTCAGCTAATGGACTGGTCCATTGATGAATGGTCGAACCGAAGGACGATGCCGATCGAGGCGAGCAGCAGTAATCCGCCTGCGAACGTCAGCGTGGACACGCGTTCTGCAAACAATGCGGCTGCCAGCAGTGCTGCAAACACAGGTTCGAGCAATGTGGCGGTTGCGATTGCGCTCGGTGAAAAGAACCGCAACGATGCATTCAAGGCGGTGTGCCCGAGTAGTTGCGAAACAAACGCAAGCGCGAGAATTGCGAGCCATGCGCCCGTTGCTGCGAGCGGAGGCGGCGGTTGACGCGCAATGAGAGCCGCGATGACCAGCACGGCGGCCGCCCAAAGATAGGTGTGCGAAACGATCGTCCGTGTGGAAAGGGCCGAGCGAACTTCACGCACGATGGTAAAATACGCGCCGATCGCGATGCTGCCCGCAAGCGCGAGGCCGTCGCCCAGAAGGGCGTGGCCGGGAACCGGCGGCGCTACGCCGCCAAAACCGACGACGAGGAGTAATCCCGCCGTCGCCGCGGCGTACGCAACCCAAACCATCGGCGAGACCGGCCGTTTGAGTACGAGAACGTCGTACAACGTGGTAAAGAGCGGAGTCGTCGCAACGAGCAGCGTCGAAATTGCGACCGTTGTATATTCGAGCGACCAAATCCACGACGCGAAATGAATTGCAAGCATCAGCCCGGCCCACCCGAGCAGCGTGCGTTCGCGCCGCGTCGCTTTCTGGGCGGAATGTTTTCCAAACAGTGCGATTGCAACCAGGACCGCGCTTGCGATGCACAGGCGCAAAGCGGCAATGGCGATCGGTTGTGCACCACTAAGTGCGTAGCGCGCGAAAATTGCGGCCGCGCCGACGGCGAGCTGCGCCCCGCCGAGCATCGCATACGAAACCGGCGGAGCGCCTCGATTTTGCACGTCCGTGGCGTTTGATAGACGGCCGCACGGCACCCTTCGGGCGTGCGCGTGCGGTAGGGGAGTTCGCGCAGCGAGCGCATATACCAAGACTACGGGAGCTCCTAATCGGGCTGAGAGGGCGCGCTGTGCGCCGACCGTTGACCCGCCGGGTAATGCCGGCGCCAGGGAGGACAGATTCCATGTCGATTGTTTCACCGGTAAAAGGCTCGACTCAAAAAATGTATGTGGACGGCCCGAACGGCGTCCGCGTACCGATGCGCGAGATTTCGCTCACCAACGGTGAGAAACACGTCGTGTACGACACAAGTGGCCCCTACACGGATCCGTCCGTCATTTGCGACGTCACGCGGGGGCTCGCGCCTTTGCGCGCGCCGTGGATCGAAGCCCGCGGTGATTCCGAGGAACTGTCGAAATCGTCATCGTTATACCGCCTCGGACGCGAAGCGATGCCCGAGTTGCATTCGTTGCGTTTTGCGGGCACGCGCAAACCGCGGCGCGCCAAGTCCGGAAAAAACGTTTCGCAAATGCATTACGCCCGCCGGGGCGAGATCACGCCGGAGATGCAGTTTATCGCAATTCGCGAAGGCGTCGATCCTGAATTCGTGCGCAGCGAAGTAGCGCGCGGCCGTGCAATCATCCCCGCGAATATCAATCACCCCGAATCCGAACCGATGATTATCGGGCGCGGATTTCTCGTTAAAATTAATGCCAATATCGGTAATTCTGCCGTCACGTCGAGCATCGAAGAAGAAGTCGAGAAGATGACGTGGGCCACGCGCTGGGGCGCGGACAACGTCATGGACCTGTCAACCGGCAAAAACATCCACGAAACGCGCGAGTGGATTCTGCGCAACTCCGCGGTTCCGATCGGGACCGTGCCGATTTACCAGGCGCTTGAAAAAGTCAACGGCAAAGCGGAGGAGCTGACCTGGGAGCTGTATCGCGACACGCTGATCGAGCAGGCCGAACAAGGCGTGGATTATTTCACGATTCATGCGGGCGTACTCTTGCGCTACGTGCCGCTGACGGCGCAGCGCGTTACCGGCATCGTTTCGCGCGGTGGGTCGATTCTTGCCAAATGGTGTCTCTCGCATCACAAGGAGAATTTCTTATACACGCACTTCGAAGAGATCTGCGAGATCATGAAAGCGTACGACGTCAGCTTCTCCCTCGGCGATGGATTGCGCCCGGGCTGTCTTGCGGATGCCAATGACGACGCGCAATTCGGCGAACTCGAAACGCTCGGAGAATTGACGCAAATCGCCTGGAAGCATGACGTGCAAACGATGATCGAAGGTCCCGGCCACGTTCCCATGCATCTGATCAAAGAAAACATGGACAAGCAACTGGGGATCTGTCACGAGGCGCCCTTTTATACGCTCGGGCCGCTCACGACCGACATCGCGCCGGGATACGACCACATCACGAGCGCGATCGGCGCGGCGATGATCGGCTGGTACGGTACGGCGATGCTGTGCTACGTGACGCCGAAAGAACACTTGGGTTTGCCCAACAAAAAAGACGTGAAAGACGGCGTCATCGCGTATAAAATTGCAGCGCATGCCGCCGACGTTGCCAAAGGTCACCCGCACGCCCGGCACTGGGACGACGTGCTCTCAAAAGCGCGGTTCGAATTCCGGTGGGAAGATCAATTCAATCTCTCCCTCGATCCCGACACGGCGAAAGAATTTCATGACGAAACCCTGCCGGCCGACGGAGCGAAGGTCGCGCACTTCTGTTCGATGTGCGGGCCGCATTTTTGTTCGATGAAAATTACGCAAGAAGTGCGCGAGTTCGCCGAAGCGGGATTGCGCGAGAAAGCTGCCGAGTTCGCAGCCCACGGCCGCGAGATTTACGTGCCTGCCGCGGAGCCGGCCGGCACGACAAGCGCTTAGTCGCTACGATTAAAAGTAGGCTCTCCTCGGGTACAACCTACTTCCAGCAGTTTGTAATCGCCGTAAGGGGGCCAATTTGGACGCGTTAGAGTTATTAAAGGCAGACCACGATAAGGTCAGGGGCTTATTCAAACAGGTTGAAGGGCTAGGCGACCGCGCGACGACGAGTCGCCGCGACCTCTTCGATCAAATTGACGAAGAGCTGACGCTGCACTCGAAGATCGAAGAGAAATTGCTCTATCCGCAATTCAAAGAGCGGGCGAAGGACAGCGAGCAAAAAGACGAAGTTCTCGAAGCGTACGAAGAGCACGCCGTCGCAAAACGTCTCATGAAGGAACTTGAGGGTATCGAACCCACGGACGAACGCTATAAGGCCAAACTTCAAGTCTTGATCGAAGGCGTCAAGCATCACGCCGACGAGGAAGAAAAAGAGTTGTTCCCGATGGCGCGCGAGCTGTTCAAGCCGGACGAGCTCAAAGAGATGGGCGCACAGATCGTCGACATGAAAGAAAAAGCCGGTGCGCCGGTGCCGCAGGGAGCGCGTCAGTAACGCTGACGGAAACTAGAGAACACGCAAAGAAGCCCCGCCAAGCGGGGCTTCTTAATAATATTGGGGTATAGTTCTGTAGATATGGCCGATCCGCAAATCGACGTCGCGAATATGGGCGCGAAACCCGGCGAACCGCCGCACTCTCGCGTCCTGCGGTTCGTGCGGAATTTGGGTCCCGGCCTGATTACCGGCGCCGCGGACGATGACCCCTCAGGCATTTCGACCTACTCAGTGACCGGTGCAACGACCGGTCTTTCCATGTTATGGGTCGCCCTTATTACCACGCCGATGATGGCAGTCATTCAAGGGATGTGCGCGCGCATTTCAATGGTGAGCGGGATCGGTCTCGCCGCTCAGATGAAGAAAACGTTTCCGAATTGGCTGGCGTTTTCGCTCGCCTTGGTCGTGGTAGTCGCCAACACGTTTAACGTCGGTGCCGATTTCTCCGGAATGGCGGCATCCGCGCACTTGGTCATGGGGTTGCCGGTTCTGCTGTGGGTGTTGTTGTTCGGGGCACTTCTGCTCGTTGCGCAAATTTGGTTCTCTTACCGTGTTTTAGGCAAGATTTTCAAGTGGCTCACGCTCGCGTTGTTCGCCTACATCATAACCGCGTTCATCGTGCATCCTAACTGGCTCGACGTCCTCAAACATACGGTGGTTCCGGAATTTCACTTGAACGGCCACTGGATCACAACGCTTGTCGGCGTATTAGGCACGACGATTTCCCCATATCTATTTTTCTGGCAGTCTTCCCTCATGGTGGAAGAAGAGAAAGAACTTGGCCGCAAGTCCGTCAGCGCGCGTAAAGGCGCAACCCGTCAGGAAATCGTCGACGCTCACGCGGATGTCAATACGGGCATGATTTTTTCAAACCTCGTGATGTTCTTTATCATTACGACAACTGCCGTGACGCTGTTCGCGCATGGAAAACACGATATCGCAACGGCGCAGGACGCTGCGGAAGCATTGCGTCCCCTTGCCGGAAATTTTGCCTACATCCTATTTGCCGTCGGCATGATCGGTACTGGGATGCTGGCGATTCCGGTGCTCGCCGGTTCTTCTGCATACGTCGCTGCGGAAATGTTGAATTTCAAAACAGGGTTGAACGAAACGCCCAAGCGTGCTCCGCGCTTCTACGCCATTTTGGCGGGCGGTGTCGTCGTCGGCATCATCATGAATTTGATCGGAATCGATCCAATTAAAGCGCTGTTCTGGTCGGCGGTGCTCAACGGTGTCGCGGCGGTTCCGCTCGTATACGCAATCGTGCACATTGCGGGCCGCAGCGACATCATGGGCAAGTGGAAGAGTTCGCTGCTCGCAAAACTCTGGGGATGGGCAACGTTTATCCTCATGGCTGCGGCCGCGGTTTTGATGTTCGTGTATTGGAATCATCAATAGCTCCGGTTCGCGCCGTCCTCTTCGACCGTGACGGCACCCTCATCGTTGATGTGCCTTACAACGGAAATCCCGCGCTCGTTCAGCCCGTGCGGGGTGCACTGCGGGCGGTCGCCGCACTGCGTGATTTGGGCTTGAGCCTCGGAGTTATTTCAAATCAAAGCGGTATCGCGCGGGGGCTGTTGACCGATGCGCAAGTCGAAGCCGTCAACCGGCGTACCGATGAACTCTTGGGACCATTCGACGTGTGGCTCTACTGTCCACACGGGCCGGACGATGGTTGCGATTGCCGCAAGCCGCTCCCAAAAATGGTCGTCGACGCGGCGCGCGCGCTGCGCGTAGATCCGCATGAATGTGTGGTGATCGGCGATCGTCAAAGCGATGTCGATGCGGCGCGCGCGGCAGGGGCGCAGGCGGTCTTGTTCGATTCGGACGCCGACCTGTGGGAGGCTACGTTAGCGGTTCGGCGTGGTGCCCGCGGGCTCGAACTTTGAATACCAATCCGACGCCGGCGTTGCAGCGGTCGTAATTTCGGCATCCGCCGCCGGGACGTGAACCGTCTTGGTGAAATGCTGCCACATGCGCATCACGCGCGTAACGTAATGCTGCGTTTCGTTAAAGGGCGGGATCCCGTGATAGCGGTCTACGGCTTTCGGGCCTGCGTTGTACGCCGCGAAAGCGAGCTGGTATTGGTTGGAGTGATTTTCATATTTGGCGATCATCGCGCTCAAATAGCGCGCGCAGCCGGAAAGATTGGCATCGGCGTTATGGGGGTTGACGCCGAGCGTGCGGGCGGTACCGGGCATGAGTTGGCCCAGGCCGAGCGCGCCGACACGCGATCGTGCGGCGGGCCGCCAGCGCGATTCAACCGTCACGAGCGCGACGAGCAAATTCGCGTCCACATTCCAGCGCGCGGCATTGGCGAGCACGTGCATCGCAAGATCCCGGCTTTGATGCAATTGCAGGCGCGGGTTAATTTTGCGCAACACGTTTGCGTACATGGAAACGTTCGCCGGGCCTTCGGTTTGGGCTTGGGCCGGAAGCGATGCAACGCCCAAAAAAATGAAAAGGGCCGCGCTCATAAGAGCTACCGATTTACGCATACAGTCAGCTTCGGTTGTCCCCGAAGAAATCTTAGAAGGTCAGTCCTTTACCAGCCTAATTCTAATCAGTGCCTTATGAGATGGCGACTGCCTGCCATTCGTGGAACCGCCGTTCGGCGGGATTGAGCAGCGCGGCGGACCGCATAATACTGTGCGCTTCATCGCGCTGATTTCGCACGATCGCTTCGTGCGCTAAGCGCAGGGCCACCTCCGAAATAACGGATGCGATTAACGCTTCCGTGCCGGCAAACCAGTCCCAGCGGCTCAGAAACCTCCGGTCCGCGCCGATCGCCCCAAAGTAGAACAGGGAAATCGCTTGGCGCTGCGACTCCGTCAACGTAGGCTTTTGGACCAGCGCCCGCACTTCGCGCAAATCGACGCGGACCTGCGGGCAGAGTTCGTACCCTTTGTTGGTGCTCGAGATCAACGCCGGACCCAAGCGGCGGCGCAACCGGTGGATATACACCTTTAATGAAGAGCTCTTCGACGGTACCGCGCGCGGCCACAAGAGCGGAACCAGCGTATATGAAGGACAGGCGCGCGGCCCGGCCGCAAGGGCGGTCAGCAGCGCGAGTCCCGAGGCGGAAGATCCACGGGCCTCCCGTCGCGGCGGACGGCTGCGTGAACGGCATCGATTTCAATCATGCCTCAAGTAAATCAGCCCCCGGTTACAACGGGGTTACAACCGGCAGGGAACGAAACTCACCCGCACCCTATGAGCCGCTTTAGCTCGATGCCGGCAAGCAAAAAACGCGCCTATGCGATCGGAACGATCCTCTTCTTCGTGGTCATGACCGGCCTGATCGGCTGGGGCTATGTGGTGGCAGAAAGCCGGATTCGCTAGCCTCGTTAACCCGAAAATAACGTACGCGGGGCCGCTCCCCTAGGAACCAAGGGAGCGCTTTGTGCTACGATTTGGCGACCGGGTAGTTACGGAGTCGCTTGTCAACCGCGCGATCGCACGACGGATACCGCGCTTGGCTCGAACGAGATGGAATCACAACGGTTCTCATCTATTCGGGCCTCGTTCTTGTTTTGCTACCGGCATTTCACTTCGTCTTGCGCGGCGTTCCCGCCCGCGCGCCGGATTCTTTGGAGCTGCGCCTGGGTGGTGCCGCATGCTCGCTAGTAGCCGCAATCGCGCTGCTTCTCGTACCGGGCCTGCGGCGCTATCTCTGCCAAGTCCAACTTTTTAACTTGCTGCCGGCACTCTTTGTCGTGCTGGCATTGATCGTCAATAGCGGTAACAATTTTTATTACGTGGCCTCCGGTCTGCTCGTGATTGTCGGATTGCAGCAGGCGTTCTTTCGCGTCCGCGACTTGGTGACGGGGTTTTTTCTCGGCATTCTCTTTCACGTCGCGTACTCGGCCCACGCGGGCCTCTTGGGCGACCGCACAAACACGTTGGTTATTGCTATCTTCTGCGCAGGTTACCTGATCGCACTCTTACCCGCGGTGGTGAGCATTCGCACCCGTGAAACGGCCATAGCGATGCGTTACGCCGCCGAGCATGCGCGCTGCGAACTTGCGGTGCAGCTTGCGCGCCAAACGATCGTAAGCAACGTCGTCGAGTTCATCGGATCGACGTTCGATCTGCAAGACGTGCTCGACAACGTCGCGCGTGCGCTCGGTCCTCACGTAAACGGTGAGCGGGCGTGCGTTGCGTTATGGGACAGCCGTGCTTGCGCCATGATTGTAAAAAGCGAGTACCGCCGCGATCCGCTGCGCGTTCCTTCGATCTTACATACCGAATTAAAAAGCCACCACTGGTCGAGTTACTACCGCCGGATGGCTGCAGGCCGCGCGATTCACGTGCGGGACGTTGCCCGCGCCCAAGATATTGGAGCGAGCCAGAACGACTTTCTGCGTCTCGCCGGCACCAAAGAACTTTTAGTGGTGCCCATAACCGCTCATAACCGCCGCCGTTTGCTCGGTTTCATCGGGCTTGCCGGCACGAGTACGCCGGGTACCATTACCGGCGACGACGTTACGATTTTGGAGTCGGTTGCGGGGCAAGTGGCAATCGCCATTCAGCAAAGCCGGGTCTACGAGCAATTACAGGAAGAAGTTGCCTACCGCAAAGGCCAGGAAGTGCGCTTGTCCGACCTTGCAAACCGCGACCCGCTCACCGGCATTTTCAACCGCCGCTATTTTGTGGAAGAACTGAAGCGCCGCGTGGAGAGCAAGCCCGAAGGGCAGCCGCGGGGCGCACTGTTTTTCATGGATCTCGATCGCTTCAAAATCGTCAACGATACTCTCGGACACGACGCGGGGGATCGCGTGTTACTGGCCATCCCGAAAATCATGCGCACGGCACTGCGCGAGAGCGATCTTCTCGCACGCATGGGCGGAGACGAATTCGTCGTTCTTCTGGCGGATATCAAGCCGGCCGAGACGTTGCGTGTGGCGGAAAAAATTCGCAAATGCATTGCCGGTTACGCGTTCCACGAAAGCGGCCGGACATTCGACTTGGGCGTTTCGATCGGAGTCGCGGTTATCGACGGTGTTGTCTCGGCCCAAGAACTCATCCGCCGCGCCGATGAAGCCTGCTACCGGGCGAAAGCCGCGGGCCGTAACTTGATCGAATTGTGGACCGGTTCGGATTCCGGCTAACTACTCGGCCGGCGCGAGCGGGTGAAGCGATTTTTCAATCGCCGCTAAGTGTTCGTCGGCGATCACGAGGCGAGTGCGAACTGCGCTCGTTTCCGAAATGGACTTATAGACCGATTGCAACTCGCCGCGAACCGTTGCCAGACGCTCCGCGCCGGCGTGCAGTTCCTTGGCTTGCTCTTCCATGGTCTTTGCGAGCTTCATGAAATTTCCACCGCGCTCCAACTCGTCGCGTAGCGTCGTAGCAAACTGCGAGAGCGCGTTCGCGACGTTCGTGCGCTGCGGATCTTGAATTTCGGGCAGTTGCGCGATAACCGATTCGCAGAGCGCGACCAGAGACGTATCGAGCATGCGCGTGATGTACAAAAGCTGATCGTAGGCTTCGCGACGTCCACTTGACATGCCGCGGAGGTTCGCTACGCGATATGCAATAACTTGCGAAGGTGCGGCGATGGTGTCGTCTGAAGATCGCGGGCGAGTTGAGCTTCGTACTGCCGGAATTCACAAATCGCGTCCGACGGATTGCCCGCAGCCGCACGGGCCGCAATGTTCCCGATTTTTGCTTCGGTTGATTCGAACCAATCCCAACGCGATACCGGGGCGTTGCGCCGGCCGCACAATCCCCCGAGTACCGCATGCAAGATGTCGCGATCGGATTCGGCGAGAAACGGCCGGCGTTCGAGCAGATGCACGATGCCCTCGTACTCTGCTAAGTCGACGCGAACGTCGGTGCGGAAACGGTAGCCGTTGCGTTCGCAGACGATGAAATCGGGCGCAATTTTTTCACGAACGCGATGCACGTAGACTTTGATGCAATTAAGCGACGCCGCATACCCTTGATCCGGAAACATGAGAGCGGCGAGCGTTTCGCAGCGATTCTAGATGCTTGCCGATATCCGCGTAGCCGAGCGCGTGCACCTCGGGTTCATAGGCTTATACTAGGTGCGGACATCGGGGTCCCGAATCGTGGGAAACCCCTACTT
>JALZBM010000167.1 GCA_030947385.1 Vulcanimicrobiota bacterium | reverse complement strand
GCTTTGACCTGTCCGGCGACGGCATTAATGATTGATTGCACGATCGGATTGGTGTTCGGCGGGATGGTCGGCAGCGCGGCGGGCGATGCGCTCGGCGTACTCTGGGCAAACGCGGCCGAGGCCAGAGCGGTCAAAAGGACGGCGGCACAGAGGCCGACAAATCGCGAGTTCATATCTACAGAACGAGTGCCTCCGAACGAAGGTTCCGCGTGATCCGGCTCGCCTCCACGGTGATGATACTGCGCCCGGCCGGCGAAACGTTTGAAGTGTTTATGTTGCGGCGCAGTGCAAAAAGTCAGTTCGCGCCGGACGTTTTCGTGTTCCCGGGCGGCGCCGTGGATCCCCTAGATTATGCCGAGGAAGCACCGGGCTGTATTGCCGGGCTAGACGAGGAGCGCCTCGCGCGCATGTACCGCGCGACACCCGCGCCTTTACTGGCCGATGAAAACGGAGTAACGCCGGAAGGCGCGGACGCCCGCGCGCTGCTGATCGCGGCGCTACGAGAAACGTTCGAAGAGGCAGGCGTCCTGCTCGGCGTGCCTGCGATCGAGCATCTCGCGCAATCCACACTGCACGATGAACGGATGAAGTTGCTGCGCGGCGAGTCGACCTTTGCGCAGGTGCTTAACGGGCTCGACATCCGTTTGGACGCGCGCGAGCTGCAACTCTTTTCGCAGTGGATTACCCCGCCGAGTGAAGGGCGCCGTTTCAACGCGCATTTCTTTGTCGCTCGCGCCGACGGGCAGCACGCGTTGGCAGACCGGTTCGAAACGCACGACGAAATCTGGATTGCGCCCAAAGCCGCGCTCGAACGTTGCGCCGCGGGGTCATACGCGATGGTGTACCCCACGATCAAACATGTCGAGCGCCTCGCGGAATTCACCACGATCGACGAAGTGCTCGCCTTCACCGCTCAAAAACCGATTTTGCGCATCATGCCGAATACGACGCAAGACGACGGGTTCGCCCTGCCCGAAGAACTCGAATACGCGTGGTGAAAGCCTCAAAAATTTCGCTGGTGCGCGCACCCAATCCATCGGCGATGACGCTGAGCGGAACCAATTCTTACCTTATCGACTGCGGGCAATCGCTCGCGGCGTGCATCGATCCGGGGCCGGCAAACGCCGGGCACGTCGACCGTTTGGTCGCGCACGCCGCGCAATTGGGGTTGCGGATCGACACCATTCTGCTCACGCACGGCCATCCCGATCACGCGCCGGCGGCAGCGATGCTGCGCCAAAAAACGGGCGCGACGGTTGCGGCGCACGCGCGATCGCAGACCGAGCATCAACGTTCGCTTGGCGACAACGACACCGTGCGAATCGCGCAGACCGACTTTCTCGTCGTGGACGCGCCGGGCCACACCTTCGAACACCTCGTCTTTTACGAAACCGCAGAACGCGCGCTCTTTACGGGGGACGTCGTTCTGGGCGAAGGGACGGTCGTCATCGCGCCGCCCGGTGGCGCGATGCGGCCCTACCAGGCGACGCTGCAACGCCTTGCAGAGCAGTTTCCCGATGCGCGCCGTATTTATGGCGGACACGGCGAAGCCGTCGATGATCCGGCCGCAAAACTGCAGTATTACATCGAACACCGCCGGATTCGCGAAAACGAATTGCTCGCGGCGCTTGCGACCGGCCCCCAAACCATCCCCGAACTCGTCACGCAAATTTATGCGGCGGTAGATTCCATTCTCTGGCCGGCTGCGGCGCGCCAAATGCTCGCGTACTTGCTCGCACTCGAGGACGAGGGTCACGTGCGTTCGGCCGCGCTGAGCCGGCCGCCGACGGCGCAAGAACACGCCATTCTCAATCCGCAGTGGGAGACGATCGTCGGGCCGGAAGACGCGCGCGTCATCGAAGCCGAACTCGGCGCGCTCTTGCGTCTCGATACGATTCGCGTATTCGAACTCGCCTCACCCTAAAATGCTTTGGAGTCTAAGGCTCGATCCGCAACAACACTTTGCCGAATTGGGCGGCTTCGTCTAAGCGCTGCGCTGCAAGGACCGCCTCGTCCATCGCGTACACGCGATCGATGACGGGTTTGATCGTGCCGTCGAAACGCTCGAGCATTGCCGCAAAATCGTGCGGGCTGCCCATCGAGGTCCCAAGCACGTCCAACTGTTTCCAAAAGATCGAGAACGGCCGCACCGGCGCGGTTCCGCTCGTTCCGCCGTAAGTAACCACGCGGCCGCCGTATTTGACCGTTTCCAAAACTTTTGCAAACCCCTCGCCGCCGGCGGAGTCGATGGCGATGTCGATCCCCATTTTTTTTGCGCTTTTATGCCACTGCGGATCGCTGCGATAGTTCAGCGTTTCGTCGGCGCCGAGAGCGCGGGCGCGAGCGAGTTTCTCGTCGCTCGAAGACGTAACCACCACGCGCGCACCGGCTTGTTTTGCAAAGAGGAGCACGAACGTTTGCACGCCGCCGCCGATCCCCGTAACCAGCAACGTATCGTTTTTTGTAAGCGCACCGCGCGTAAACGCTGCGCGGTAAGCCGTAACGCCGGCAAGCGGAATTGCCGCGGCTTCTTCTTCGCTCAACCCCGCGGGTTTTGCAAAAACGTTTTCTCCCGGGACCGCCACGTATTGCGCAAACGTCCCATCCTTGGGCATGCCGAGCAAAGACGACTTCTCGCTCCACACGCGTGGATTCGATCCCCATTCCATCGTGGGATCGATCACGACGCAGGTTCCGGGCGCGGGCCCCATCGCGTGCGAACCCAGTTGCTCGACGTAACCGCAGCCGTCGGACCCTAAAATTCGCGGCAGTTCGATTCCGGGATAGAGTCCCTGCGTGATAAAGACATCGCGGTGATTGAGCGCTGCGTAACGGAGGCGCACGAGAACCTCGCGTGGTCCGGCTTCGGGCACCGCGACGTCGCGGTCGAGGACTAAGTTTTTCGGGCCGCCCGTCTCGTGCAGCCGGATGGCTTTCACTAGTTGCGGATCGTTAGTATCAAACGCACGCTTCGCGGTTCCACGAAAAAGCGGTCCGTCGGAATCGGCGCGGGCGGTGCGCCGAGCGTGGCGTTACCGAGGTACGGGACGCCGCCGCCGATGGCCGTGAATTTTCCGCTTACGTCGCTGCCGAGGTTTGCGAACGCGAGCGTAAGATCGGCCTTGCCGAAACGCTTGCCGATACCGCCGTTGATGAGCGTGTACGGGTCTTGGTTGAGTTCGTTGTTTTTGCCGCGGAAAATCGCATCGAGTCCGTAGTGCCACGTTTGCGACTCGTAGTCAAAGCCGAGCGACCCGACTTGCTGCGGAATGCCGAGGAATTGGCGCGAATCAACGAGATACGCGCCCGACGTCGGATTGGAAACGGTCGCCGGAAAATGATACGGGTAAGCGATATTGATGCCGTATTGCGCGGTAACCGTGAGTTTATCGAAGCGCTGCGCGAAGCGTAACGCGCCGCCTTGATAGACGACGTTGCCGACGTTGATTGGATAAGAATATGCCGAACGTGCCGGCTGGCCCGGCGGCGCGCAGGACGGCCCGGGGTAAAAGTCCTCAATCGGGTCGCGCAGATTGGTACGGTACAGCGATACGTCCACGGTAGAAAAGCCGGAAAGTGTTTTGCCGTATCCGAGTTCGTATTCAGTTGCGTGCTCCGGTTGTTCGTTTGCGTTTCCTTGACCCGTTACGACGCAATCGACGTTCGGCGGCGGAAGTCCGGGCGAGCCGGCCGCAAAAACGTAGCGCTCGATCAAGAGCGGAGCCCGAAAGCCGGTTCCGACCGAAAACCGCACCGTGCTGAGTGGATCGAGATCGTAGCTCAGACCTAACCGGCCGTCGAGACTTGTTCCGAAGGATGAGTATTTGGAGACGTATGCGGCGCCGCTCACACGCAAACGGTCCGACGCGCGGACTTCTCCGCGAGCGAAGTAAGACGAAATATGCTGGCTCTGCTGCGTATCGACGCTCGTTTCCGCAAGCGATTCATCGCGCAGATAGCCGCCGAACGAGAATTCGGACCGTTCGAAGGTGCGCGCCCAGGCGAGCGATCCGGTCGTCCGTTTGTCTTGGTGGGAAACGTCGTACGGAGAACTTCCGCTCCCGCTCAAATCAACGTTGTTGTCGGAAACCGCGAAGTCCGCCGAAAACGACCCGCTACCGAGCGGTGCCCGCCCATGCAAATCATACGCGCGAATATTTTGCGCAAAGACGGCGCTCCCCGGACCGACGAACGCGCCGGGAACCACACGGCCGGGATCCGGCGCATTAAGTACGCCGGACTCATCGCGAACGTTGCCTAATGAAAACACGCGTAATCCCACATCTGCATTCGGTGAGAAATTCCAGGTCAGATTTGCAAGTGCGGACCGGCTTTCTACGGTCGAGCCTAAATGAATCGGCGCCGTCCGCGCCAGGTCGCTGCATGGATTATCCGCGCACAGGAGCGCGTCTTGCCCGACATACCCTTGTTCGTTTTGATTCCCGAGCGCGAGCGCGTACCCGAGACGTCCGCGGGAGCCGGTTGCATTTGCCCACGCCTCGGTGCGGCCGAAGGATCCGGTACTGAACGAAAATGCTGAGTGCGGATCGCGCGTTGGCGAAAGCGACAGAATGTTGACGCCACCGCCGATGGTATTGGAGCCCTCGAGATCCTTCGGGCCCAGACCCTCCGTAATATTGACGCCCGAGAAAGCGGAAACCGGAAGCCGCGAGAGATCCAGATCGCCCGTATTCCCGTCGTTGAGAATCTGACCGTCCAGGGTCACGAGGGTTTCCGAAGGATCCGGGCCGCGTAACGCAACCGCGGCCGGAGCCGAAGCTGCGCCGCCGTCGGGACGCGGCAACGTAACCGACGGAATCTCAGGCAAAGCATCCACGATGCGGTCGTTGCCCGAGGCTTCAAATTTACGGCGCCCGATCTGCACGCTAGGAATCGTATTTTTCGACGCGGCAAGAAACCCGTCGACGGTTACTTCGCCGATCGGTCGCAGCACGCGCGCGTCGCTGGGTTCGAGCGAAATTCGAACGTCCACGTCGCGATCGACTTCGACCGGTCCGACGTCGGCGGTGGCATATCCGTTTGCCCGCGCCGAAATCTCGTACGCGCCGGGCTCCACTTGCACCGCGAAGCGGCCTTGCGCATCGCTCGTCGCCTTGCGGTCCACGCGTCCGTGAATTGCGACCGCGGCGTTCGATATTGGCCGGCCGGCCGGCGATTGCACCACACCGTGCATGGCGCAGCACCCCACAATGGCGGCGAGGAAGAACATGCTGCCACATTCTCCCGCCCGGCTTGCCTCCCTCGTTCGCGCTGACGAATCGACAAAGCTGCTAGGAGATCTTGCCCGCGCCCGCTACACTTACCGTATGAAACTCAAAGGTATGGCGCGGATCGCGAAATCGTTTCAAATCGAAGCCGGCGGGTTCCGGGCGCGGGGCGCGCCGGCCGTGATTTTGGCGGCCGGCGGCGTGGTGCTCGTGGCGGGAATTGTGCGCTTGCTTAGCCAGAACGCCTCCGTTCTGCCTGAAACCCTCCGCGAAGCCAAGGGTTTGATTGAATCGCTGCGCTCCGAGAATCTCAAGCGGCTGAATTCTTAAACGATGATCGATAACGAT
>JALZBM010000166.1 GCA_030947385.1 Vulcanimicrobiota bacterium | reverse complement strand
GCGTCTCTTCGGACGGTATCAACTTCGCAATGGACGCGGATCCCGTTATTGCCCCGGGTCCGGATGAGTTCGACCTTGACGGTTGCGAAGACCCTACCCACGCATTAAGCGAAGACGTCCATTACGTTTATTACTCCGGATGGAATCAATTGAAACTTCAAGGCGAACTCCTGTTGGCGAGCGGCCCCGACATCCATCATCTCGCCAAGCGCGGCATCGCTCTCAAAAGCACCCCGGAGATCGGCAATCCGAAAGAAGCCACAATCGTGCCGGTGAGCGACGGCACATGGCGGCTCTTCTTTGAATACGCGCGCGGCAATGCGTCGCGTATCGGTGTCGCCACATCGGACCGCGTCAGCGGACCCTGGACCGTGCTCGACGATCCGTTCCACGCGCGTCCGCAATCGTGGGACAATTGGCATTTGAGTACCGGTCCGGTTCTCTTATCGTCATAGCGCGGTGCGAAGATCCGCTTGTGGTTCCGCACGATCTGATGACCGGTGATACCGATATTGCGTTTGCGGCATCCTGCACGGATTTTGGAAAACAGCGGTGCGAACTTTTTTATTCAGTCGCGGATAAGGCGATGTATCGGGTCACTTTGGACTGCACGTATTAACGTACAGGCGGTTTTGCCGCACCGCCCTGATGGACGAGCACGCTTCCGTTCATCGTAACCGTGTTTTCAATAATGCTACCCGAGGCTTCTTCCCAGTTTCCGTCCACAAGTTTCCAAACGTCCTTGTTGCTGCTCACGGCGCGCACGGGCGCGTTACCCTGCGCCGGCACCGTTGCATCGACAGTTTGCAGCGTCGTTGCAGTGTAGTTGTCGCCGTCCTTGGAGAATGCCGTAATTTGCGTCGTGCAAGCGTTTACCTTAATTTGCGCGAGTTGCGCCTTTATGGACGGCACCAGGGTCGCGCGATCGGTCTTCTTTCCGTCGGGATCGGTAACGGTGTAGCCGGGCGAAAGCCTCTTCATGGCCGTATCGATGTCGCCGGCTTTGAGGGCCGTGCATGCCTCATCGTATGCCGCTTGAATCGCCGCCTGACTTGGATCGACTGCGGCGCTGCTTGCAAGCGTTGACGCACTTAGCGTTGCCGTAACCAAGAGGCCGGAGACAAAGAGCGCGGCGATGTTTTTCACGGTGAAGCTCCCAGGAAGAATGAGTGATATGCGGCCGTACGACGCAACTTGCACGAGCGCCTTCGAAAGGCTACAATAAGAAAACATTAAGAAACATTATGTTTTCTTAAGGCCATGGGGGAAGTCGAATGCGCTTTTTGGTTTCTTTGAGTGTGGGTCTTTGTTTGATATGCGCATCGGCGGCCGCGGCGCCGTCCATGTCAGCGCAGCCGAGCCTGGTGCGCATTTCCGGCGTCACACAAAATGGAACGCGTGTCTTCATGAGTGGCGTCGTGATCGCGGCTAGTGGTGGTCTCGATGTTGCCACGTCCGCGACCAAATCTTCCGAACTGAGCCACATTCGCGTTCAAACCCAGCTCGGGGAATCTCTACCCGTCGAAAACACGCATTATGTCGACGGGTACGACCTCGCGGTGTTGCGGACTGCTTCCTCAAAAGGTCACTATACCGCTGCGCGGCTCGCAACCGATGTCGCCGACGGAGCGCCGGTGGATGTCTGGACTTATGCCGAGCGAAACGCGCCGCGAATGATGACGGCTTCCATGTGGGGTCGTGCGGTGCGTTTTGATCTGTCGCATTCAAACCGATTGGGGATCCGATGCGAGCAGTGCGAATACGATGACGCCGGAGCGGGCATATTCGCAAAGGACGGCTCCTTGGTCGGAATAATCGCAGCGCGCTGGAATTGGAGCGATGCCCAGGGCCGGTTCTCCCTCATGGAGGGAGAACCGATTTCGGCCATTGCGGCGGTTACGGCTTCAAAGTAAAGCGCTGGACAAAATCCCCGTCTTCGCCGGCCCACACACCCCAGATGTCGCCGGTCTTCGGATCGATGGCAACGGTATGCATGCCTCGGGCAACGTCGATTTGCCCCACGATTTGCGGCGGACCATCTTGACGGTCCTTGATAAGCGTAAGTTTCGAGCTCCCTGCGCACGCGAGCAAATGCCGGTCCGCATCCAGCGTGCATTGATCGATCCTCGCCGGGACGCTCAATTGATTGAGTAGCTTGCCTTCGGGGCTGTAAACCGCGAGCACCCCGTTCGTGCCGCCGATTAAGATGTGGTTGAAAGCTGCGTCGTACTGCAACGGGTGATTGTGCTGAAGGACCGGGGTCGGTATCGTTCGCACAATTTTATTGGTCGCAAGATTGATGACGACGACCTCCGCGAGGTTGTCGATGTTTTGATATAGCTCCCGTTTGGCATTATTGATCGCAAGATACTCGGGCTTGTGCCCGGGCAGACCGATCGTTCCGACTTGCTTAAATGTTTTTGCGTCGATGACGTAGATATGCGTGCCGTCGTCTTCGTCGGCATAAATGCGGTTACTTGGGGCGTCGAATGCAATCGCATCGACATTGCCTGGCAAATCAACGCTTTGCACTTCCTTGAGGCTTACGGGATCGACTTCGGAGACGGAGCGTCCCTCGCCGTTGCCGGTATAAACGTGTCCCGTTGCACGGTTTACGGCAACGCCGGCCATGGGGCCGACGCGCACTTGGCCGAGAACTTTTCCGCTGTCGGCATCCACGATCATCAAGGACCGGTTCCCACCATGCGCGGCGTAAACGCGGCGCGCGGCGGCATCGACGGTGACATAATCAAACCCGCCGTAGACGGGCACTTTTTCGGGAGGTGCTGCAGCAATCAATGGCATGTCGTAAATCTCCGTTGTCGGTGAAACTTGGATTACAGTTATTTCTCAAAGCGCGCCGACCTGTAGGTATTCCAGACCATTTTCCGACGCGCATCGCATTTCTTAAGAATTCCCTAAGAACGGCTTAATTTTCCCTGGCTAGGGTGGAACGGAAGCATTGTCTTCCGCAAATTTCGTATTTGCGTCCGTATCGCTGCATATCGGGAGATTTGTAATGCGTTTTTCTATTCATATTCGACGTGTCATGGCACGCCTCGCGTTGGCATGCCTGGTTATGCTCTCGATGCTTTCGACGATTGCACCGCTGTCGGCCCAAGAAGCGGGGACCGCGACGATCACTGGAAGCCTCACGGATCAAGCCAACGGCCTGCCCGTCGCAAACGCCAAGATCGAATTGTACCGCGGCACGCAGAAAGTTGCCGACACAACTTCGGACCTTAGTGGAAACTACACGTTTTCGAAACTTACGCCGGGATCGTACTACGCCGAATTCCGAACGAACGGTTACGATGTGAGCCGCACGGACGATCTGTACGTGCTGCCGAACGCGACCGCGAATATTCGTTCCGTCCTCAATCGCTCATCTCAACAGTCCAACAGCGGCTTACGCGAGATCGCGAGCGTCCGCGCTGTTCGCAACTCACTGCAAACCAGCTCGGTCATAACCGAACACCTTTCCACGGCAAAGATCATCAACGAAGGCAATCTTACCGTCGGCCAAGCACTGCTTGCTCTTCCGGGAATCACCGCAAACGACTTGGACTCGTCACCGGGTGACGATTT
This sequence comes from Vulcanimicrobiota bacterium, assembly GCA_030947385.1. Classification (GTDB taxonomy): domain Bacteria; phylum Vulcanimicrobiota; class Vulcanimicrobiia; order Vulcanimicrobiales; family Vulcanimicrobiaceae; genus JACRUB01. Next base: position 1,988 of record JALZBM010000166.1, on the reverse strand, counting down.
GCATCTCAACATTCGCGGGATGAAGGGCTCCGAAACGGGCACGCTCATTGACGGTCACCCCATTGGGCCGATCGGCGTCGGCGCAGGCGGGCGCGGCGGTTACAACTATCAACTCTCACCCGCGTGGGGCTTTAGCGACACGCAAGTCGCGTACGGGACCGGCGGGACGGCCCTCTACGGTATCAACAATATCGCCGGCGCCGTTAACTTCACAACCGTCGAACCGACGAACAAGCAAAATTTCTCTATTTCACAGGGCCTGGGCACGGACGGGCGGGCTACTTCGATCGCAACAGGCTCGGGAACGTCGGGCCGCGTTTCCTATGCGCTCGCGTACGGTATTCAAGGAAGTGATGCGCCGTTCCGATCGCAGGTCTTCACGCAAAACGCACTGCTCGCGACGACCGGCACCGCCGCGGGGGGACAACAATTCTTCGGTGATGTTTCGCCTGGAAACGTGGCCGCCAACACGTGGCCCGTATCGGGCCGGTACGTTTTGCGCGCCGGCACGGCAAAGTTACGCTATGCACTCAGTCCCACGTCGGACGTTACTTTTACTGCCTACAATGCGACGTCGTTCGATGATAAAACTGGCCAAGGCGATAACGATTCGTGGACGCCGCAATACGCTGGGTATAATTTCGACCTTCACAAGGGCGCCGATCCGGGCTGCGCGGGCGTGTTCGTCGTCACGGATAACTCAGGTGGTTTGAGCTGTTACAACCGGACGCAGTACCAAAACGCATTTACGGGACCCCTCGGCGGCACGCCGGTTGCAGAACAAGAGCAGCGTAACCAGGACTATAGCATCCGCATCCATGGGACCCACGGGCATAACGTTTACAACGCCACAACGTTTATGGATACCTATAACTTGATTTACAACCGCAACAACAGCGGTCGTACGAACAACTACATAACCGTCGGCGAACAGCTTTCCGACGATATCGTCACGAATAACAACGATTTGGGATTCGGCGTTTATGGTTATAGCCAAACGGAAACGGACGGAAACTTCCAGGCGAATCCCGGTGGATTCGTCAAGACGAATGCTTCGATCAACCAATCTTTTTTCGATATATTTTTGCGCGACTCATGGACGCCGTCTAGCAAATTAACGCTGTACGGCAGCGCGTGGCTCAATCAAAATAGCGTGACGAATTCGACCGAACTCAATCCACGCCTTACAGCCTTGTTTCGGCCGACTGCGCACGACGTAATTCGCTTCTCGGCTGGAAAGGCAACGGGTGTTCCGGCGATCGGGTTGCTGCAAGGCCAACCGCAGTACAGTTCGGCGGGCGCAATCACCACCCCGAACTGCTCTCCCAACGGACTCACGAATGTTGTTCAAAGCACGCCAAACGCGTTGCTCAAATCGGAAAAAGGAACCGACCTCGAAGCCAGCATCGGCCACCGCTTCGGGGAAAATTCCACGATCCAGGCGACGGGTTATGTGGTGAACGAATCAAACGTTATCTTTTCTTCGTTGGTCCCGCTAACGAGCGTTGGCCTTACGCCGTCACCGGGCGACCTTGCCGCCTTTCTCGCTACGATCGGAAAAATTTGCGGCACCAGTCCAACGATTGCAAACCTCGGCGCGCCGGCCAACATTAACGCCGGCGCCGGTAAATACCAGGGCATCGACATCGTCGGCCGGCAGCGTATCAACCGGCACCTGTTCCTCGATTACGGATACGACATCTTGTCGGCGCGCCTATACAACATTCCGATCGTCTCGCTTCAAAATAATCTTAACCTCATCGACGGCGGACAAATCGACAAAATTCCGATTCATCAGGCAAGTGCCGGACTGAGTTGGTCCTCGCCCGGTGGTACGGACTTCCGATTTGACGGTTACTACGTGGGGATCAACAATGGCCTATTGCGCCCCGCATATACGTACGGCAACGCGTCGCTCACACATCGGTTCAAAAGCGGCCTACAGCTCAACGTCGGTGCGTTCAACGTATTTAACAGCCAAGCTAATA
>JALZBM010000036.1 GCA_030947385.1 Vulcanimicrobiota bacterium | reverse complement strand
ACTGGACACCTCCGGGCGATATAGCGCAATCGGAACTCGTAACCGCTAGATGACGCTTCGCTGCGGCCGAATTCAATACACCAACGACTTGCCGGTGTACGCGGCGTTCGATGCGCATGCCATCGCCTACCCGGGCACCCTCCATAGCGATGTGCCGTCCAATCTGAATGCCCTGCTGGTTGCCGGCGAGCTGGACCTAAGCCCGATCAGCGCGTTTGCGTACGCCAAGGATGCCGAACGATTCGTCTTGTTGCCCGATTTATGTATCGGCGCACGTCGGGAAGTGATCTCCGTCGTGCTCGTTTCGCAAGCGCCTCCGGCGTTACTCGACGGCACGACGATTTCGCTCACGCGTGAGTCCGCGAGCGGAGCGAATTTACTGCGCGTTTTGCTAGGGCGTCGTTACGGTGTTAGCGCGAATTTCGTGGAAACGGATTCGCCGCTGCAAGTTGCGCGTTCGGGTAAACCCGCGCTGTTAATCGGCGATGCCGCAATCGATGCGGCGCTCGAACTTGCGCCCGAACACGTGTACGATCTCGGCGTGCTGTGGCACGATTGGACGGGCGAGCAAACGGTGTTTGCCGTTTGGGCCGCGCGGCGCGAAGTCTTTGAGTCCTCACCGGAGGCCGTGCGCGCGTGCATGCACGCGCTAACCGATGCATATACGTGGGGACGGGGCCATCTGGGTACCGTTATCGCCCAGGCACAAGCGGTCAAACCCCGTCCCGAGGGTTTTTACGAAAACTATTACGCAAAACTCAACTTTAATTTTCACGCAGCCGCACAGAGCGGTTTGTCCGCCTACTGCCGCGAGTTAGCCGCGCTGGGCGCGATCGCCCGCCTTCCGCAAATCACCCCGGAGGTCATCGGTGTCGTTAACTAGTTTGCTGGACAAGGCGGCGACGGGCGGCCGGCTTTCATACGATGAAGGCGTGCGCATCTACAAAGAAGCGTCGCTGCACGATCTTGGGTCGGCCGCGCATGCGCGACGCATGCAGCTTTATCCGACGAACGACGTGACCTACGTGATCGACACCACGATCAATTACACGAATATTTGCAACGTGCACTGTACGTTTTGCGCATTTTTTCGGCCGGAGAAGCACCAAGAAGGCTACACGATGTCGCACGACAAGGTGCTCTCGCGCGTGAAGTTTGCCGCCGATCAGGGCGCAACGCAGATCATGATTCAGGGCGGCGTCAATCCCGAACTCAAGCTCGAATGGTTTGAGACGTTATTCCGCCGGGTTGCCGTAGAGTATCCGAATGTCGACATTCATTCCTTGAGCGTCTCCGAGGTGATCGGCCTCGCGCACGTGATGGAAATGCCGGTGCGCGAAATATTGATCCGCCTCAAAGCCGCCGGCATGAAGTCGTTGCCGGGCGCCGGCGCGGAAATTTTGGTCGAGCGCGTGCGTAAACGAATCAGCGCACGAAAAGTGAAACCCGATGAATGGCTCGGCGCGATGCGCGAAGCGCAACTCCTGGGCATGCCGACCACCGCGACTATGATGTTCGGCTCCATTGAAACCGACGAAGAACGCATCGAGCACATGTCGGTGTTGCGCGACCTGCAGGACGAGACCGGCGGGTTTACAGCGTTCATTCCTTGGTACTACGTGCCGTTCAAGACGCCGCTGCGCGGCAAAGAATCCACGGGGCTTGAATATCTGCGCGTGCTAGCCGTGTCGCGTCTTTTTCTGGATAACTTCGCGCACCTTCAGGCATCGTGGTTAACGCCGGGTTTGAAGATGGGGCAGATGGCGCTTTTCTACGGGTGCGACGATATGGGCGGCACCATTCTCGAAGAGCAAGTCGTGCACGACGCGGGCTCAACGAACGAAGCAACGCGCAAACAACTCGAGGAAATCGTGATCGGCGCCGGGTTCAACCCCGTCATCCGCGACACGTATTGGAATTTGCGTAAAGACGTGGCACTCGCCACGGCATAACTATTTAGGTCGTCTCTTTCAACTGGTAGGTCAGAATGTCGATGCGTTCCGCGATGCGGTTGTAGAGACGCTGCGCGCGCAGATTATCTTCGGCCGTAACCCAGCGGACGTGGCTCCAGCCGCGCTCTTTCGCTACCGCTGCGACCGCCTCGATTAAGCGCTGCGCGAGGCCCGTACCGCGATGTGCGCCGGCAACGTACAGATCGTCCAAATAGCAGGCGTCGTTGCCGTGAAGCGTGCGCGGAAAAGGCCGGTAATGCGTGAAACCAACGAGTATGCGATCGCTGAATGCCAGAATCGCTTCGACGCAATTGTGGGGGTCCATAACCCATTGCCACATCGTCCGCCCGATCGCGGGAGTAACGGGGTCGCCCATGAGGACGGCGTACGGCTCGTACAACGCGTACCAGGCGTCGAAATCGTGCGGACCCGGGGAACGTAACTCGTATTCCGCCGCCGGCAATTACGTCGCTTCCCGGATCGTCGCCGCGCCGAGCACTTCGTCGCCGGGCAAATCGAACATGGCGACGAGTTGTCCGGGCGAAACCGCCCGTTGCGCGTCGTCGAATTGCAACCTCAGCGAGCCGTCTCCCGCGATGGTTGCTTGCGCCGGCGCCGGCGTCGTGCGATACCGCACCATCGCAAGCACGCGCGCACCACCACGCGCAAAGTACTCCGGACGAATTAGGTTCACTTCATCGGCGATCAGACCCGCGGCGGCAAGCTCGTCTTCGCGTCCGATGACGATCGTGTTGGTCGACGCGTCGATGCGCGTGACGTACCGTGGTGCGCCCGCGCTGCTCGGGAGTTTTTGCCGCTGCCCGACCGTGAAGTTGGCAATGCCGGCATGCTTGCCGACGATCTCGCCGGCTTTCGTGACGATGTCGCCTTCGCTGCGCAACTCGGGGCGCACGCGCGCGAGTACGTCGCGGTAGTCGCCGCCTTCCACAAAACAGATGTCTTGCGACTCGGCTTTATTGTGGACGGGCAAACCCAAACGTTTGGCGTGTTCGCGCGTTGCCGCTTTGTCCAAGTCGCCGAGTGGAAGCAGCAAGCGCGAGAGTTGTGCCGGCATCAGTTGCGCGAGCGCGTAGGCTTGATCTTTGGAGCGCGTGCCTCGAAAGAGGTGCGGCCCTTCTTCCCGATGTTCTACCTTGGCGTAGTGGCCGGTTGCGACAAATCGAGCGTCCAGGCGGTCCGCGTAGTCGCTCAGCGTTCCCAACTTGACGAAGTTGTTGCACGACACGCACGGATTGGGCGTTCGGCCGCTCGCGTAATCTGCGGCGAACCGGTCGATGACGGTTTTGCGGAACGTTTCTTCGAAGTTGAGTACGTAGTGAGGAATGCCCAGAATGGCCGCACTCTTGCGTGCGTCTTCGAAATCGTCAATTCCGCAGCACGATTTGGCGTGAGCCGCTTTGGTCGGTGAATACATTTTCATCGTTACGCCGACGACGTCGTAGCCGGCTTCTACTAACAGAGCCGCCGCAACCGCTGAATCGACGCCGCCGCTCATTGCGGCGATAATACGTGCTCTTTTCATCAACCTTACATAACAGGATAACAGGGTGGAGGCGCAAACTCCAGAGTTCATGCCTGCTCTTGGTGAACGGTTCCGCGCGGCGCGTGAAGCGCGCGGCTTGTCGCTGTCCGAAGTTGCCGAGCAGATTCGCATCCGGTCCGTTTATCTCGCAGAGATCGAATCGGAAAACTGGTCCGCCATCGGCGTGCCGGTCTACATTCGCGGTTTCCTAAGGACCTATGCCCGATTCCTGGGCTTGGATGCCGAAGAAGCCGTCGCAGAATTCAATAAAACCGCAGAGGGCGCGCCGGTTGCGGACGGCACCGGACTCTCGGGCGCGGCTTGGTCGGACGGTCCGCAGCGTAACCTCTCCCCGCTTTTATGGATTGCTACCGGGATTGCAGTCGTGCTCGTCGCGTTCGTCATCTACAACTTTGCCATGCTCAGGCAGTCGCCCGGACGCGCAGTTTCCATCGTAACGGCCGCTCCCAGTCCCTCCGCTCTTCCTTCTAATGCACCCGCCCTGCGACATCTGATGCAGGTGGGCCGCCCCCATAGCCTCGAGGTGACGCTTGCTTCAGCCTCGTGGCTCAGGATTACCGTTGACGGCAATGTTAGTATGGAGGGTACGTTTCCGAAGGGCACTCACAAGGTATTCTCCGGGAAAACGGCGCTCGTTCGAGCCGGCAATGCCGGCGGTTTGGAGCTGATCGTCGACGGCAAGCCGGTTTCGAAGCTCGGCAAAATCGGGGACGTCGCCGAGCGAACTTTCACCCTTTAGGGAGTACTTTTTGGCCACCGAATATTCGTTCGATGTTGTGTCGAAAATCGATCAACAAGAATTGGATAACGCGCTCAACCAAACGCGTAAAGAAATCGCCGGACGGTTTGATTTCAAAAATTCCAAAACCACGATCGAAAGCACCGAAAAAGACATCACCATCGTCTCCGATGACGAGCTCAAAATGAAGAACGTCATCGACATGCTGCAGGCCAAGCTGCTCAAGCGCGGCATCTCGATCAAGGCGTTCGATTGGGGCAAGGACGAGCCGGCCGCATCCGACACGGTCCGCCGGATTGTTAAAATTCAGAGCGGCATTCCGAAAGAAAAGTGCAAGCCGATTATCGAGAAGCTCAAAACGGCAAAACTCAAAGTTAACTCGCAAATTCAGGGCGAGCAAATTCGCGTATCGTCCAAGGACAAGGACGAATTGCAGAAGGCACAAGCGCTCATCCGCGATATGGACTACGAAGTCCCGTTGCAGTTCGATAATTACCGGTAATGCCGTCAGTTAATTTTGTAAGCCTGGGCTGTGCGAAAAACCTGGTCGATACCGAGGTGATGATCGCAAAACTCGGCGCGGCCGGCTGGGAGCTTTCCGCAGACGCCGCAAATGCGGATACCGTGGTGATCAACACGTGTGCGTTCATCGATCCGGCGAAGGCCGAATCTACCGAAATCATTATGGAGCATGCCGCCTCCAAGGGGCCCGGGCAGCAACTCATCGTCGCCGGATGTCTCGCGCAGCGCTTCGGCGATGAATTGCAATCGCTGGTTCCCGAAATTGACGGAGTCATCGGGACCGGCGCCTATGCCGGCATCGTCGACTTGCTCGAAGACGCGCGCGCCGGCCATCATCCGGTGCGGCTGCAATTTGACGCCGAGCCCGAACACGACTTCCTGCCGCGTCTGATCACGACGCCTGCGGCAACCGCCTATTTAAAAATTGCCGAAGGTTGCGATCACCCGTGCACGTTCTGCATCATCCCGCAACTGCGCGGCAAGTTCCGCAGCCGCAGCGAAGAATCGATTCTGATGGAAGCGCGGTCGCTCGCCGCCTCCGGCACCAAGGAACTCATCCTAATCGCGCAAGATACCTCGATGTGGGGACGCGACCGCGGGCAGCGGCGCGGCGGTCTGGCACTACTGTTGGAAAAACTGAGCGACATCGAGTCGCTCGAGTGGATTCGCCTGCTCTACCTTTATCCCGCGACCGTCGATTCCGAATTGATCGAAGCGATGGCGAATCTTCCGAAGGTCTGCAAGTACATGGACATGCCGCTGCAGCACGCGCACCCCGACGTGCTGCGCGCGATGCTGCGTCCCGGAAACGGTGAACGGTACTTAGAAATTATCGACGGCTTCCGCAGCCGCATCCCCGGAATTACGATGCGCTCCACGTTCATCGTCGGTTTTCCGGGCGAAACGGAAGAGCACGTCGATTATTTGCAAGCGTGGATCGGGCGGGCCGAACTGGACCGTGTCGGGTTCTTTGAATATTCGCAAGAAGAAGGCACCCCGGGGGCCGCGCTCGGCGCGCAAGTGCCCACGAAGGTCAAGCGGCGCAGGCTGATGCGCCTGCGCGACGCGCAGCGCATCGCATCCGAACGTGCGCGGTCGCGCCGCGTCGGCCAAACGGTTCGTGTATTAGTAGAAGATTCGCGACATCTCAAAAAGACCGACGCCTTCCGACCGATTATCCGCCAGCCGCGGGCGTGGTTCGGGCGGTCGATGGGCGAGGCGCCCGGCGTGGACGGCGGGATTTATTTTACCGGCGATGCGGCGATTGGAAAATTCGTCGACGTCACCTTGCAGGCGAACGGATCGTTCGATTTCGCCGGCGCAGTCGCAACCAAGGAACTAGTAAGCCTTGGGTAAGCACCTTGCCGGCAACGGCGCAGACTATGAGGCCCCGCGGCGGCGCTCCGCCTTGTCTCTTGTCGGAATAGCACTCGGTATTGCGGCGGTAATTGCGATCGCCGGCGTTTTCGCGACGTCGCTACTCAAGCATGAGAGTCCGATGCAGGTCCTCACCCAGTCCGTCGCGCCCGATCCGCAAACGCTGTTCGGTAAAGACCGCATCCTCGTACTCATGGTGGGACGCGACTACGACTACAACGATAAGGACGAAGAGACCTCAAAGAATTCGCGTAGCGACGTCATCATGGTTTTCTCGCTGGACTTCGTTCATCACCTCATCAACGAAGTTTCGGTGCCGCGCGATATGGATGTGATTCTCAACGGGCATGACCAAAAGATCAATCAAGCGATGTCCGACGGCGGAATTCCGCAGGCCGAGTCCGTTATTGCAAAGTTTCTGGGTACGCCGCCGTTCGACCGTTGGATCGCGCTTCGCATTAACAGTTCGAAATCGTTCGTGGACGCCGTCGGAGGCATCGAGGTGCCGGTCAAAGAGAACATGGACTATGACGATACCTGGGGTCACTTGCATATCCACTTTAAGGCGGGCAAAACCTATCACATGAACGGCGAGCAAGCCGTGTCGTATGCGCGGTTCCGCCACGATGCCTGTGGAGATCCCTGCCGGATCGATCGGCAGCAGCAAGTGCTGCATATTTTGGCCAATACGCTCAAGAACAATAAGTTTAACGACCTCACGCATGCCGCCGCGCTCATTTCGGTTATCAAAAAGAACATCGACAGTAATCTGAGTTCGACCGAACTGATCAGCTTGGCCGGCGCCTTTCAAAATATCGATCCAAAATCGATGAAGACCGATCAGGTTAAATATATCGACACGAAAGACACGCCCTATGGTGGTAACGTCCTCGTAGCCGATGATGCGCAGAAGCAGAAGATCGTCACGAAGCTGCTGCTCGAGCCGCCGGTTTCCGGGACGGCAGCGCCCAGCGATCTGGCAGCAATCGCACCATCTTCGATCCGAATCGACGTGAAAAACGGCAGCGGCATAGCCGGGCTCGCGCATAAAGTAGCCGACGCGCTGCGCAAACAGGGTTACGTGATCGCCGACGTCGGAAATGCGGTCGATTCCGCCAAAGAGGCGACCGAAATTCACGAGCACACGCTCATTACGTTTGCCGGCGCCAAGGTGCGTTCGTCGTTTCCCAGTCACACGAAGAGCATCAGCGTGACGAGCGACCCGGCGTCCTCGCCGGCGCCGGCAAGCGACGTCACGATTATCGTCGGCAAAGACTTGGCGCACGTCACGCTCGGCCAGCAAATGTCTTCTATCAAACCGTGAACGCTCGCACCGGCCGGTGGATGGCCGCGCTCGTGGTGGCCGCAGTCTTTGCCTTTGGACTCTGGAAGGTTTTCGTGCATTCCAATTCTCTGGTGAATCCGATGGTCGTAACGCCGAAGATGGACGTGCATAAAACGTTTGCGACGGATTTTCCGGCGCGTGTCTCGCGTTTGATCCGCGAGCAAAAACACGAAGACCGGTCCGGGCGGCCGCGGCTGGTGGCACTCACGTTCGACGATGGCCCCTACTCGGTTGCAACGCCGATTTTGCTGGACGTGCTGCGCGATCTACACGTGCGGGCGACTTTCTTTTACATCGGGCGCGACGCCGAACAATGGCCCGAACTCACCTGGCGGACCTCGATGGAAGGCCACGAGTTGGCCGATCACACATATTCGCATCCCAACCTCGCCAAATTGCCACCGGCGAAAGTTGCCGCGGAAATCATCAAGGGTGCAAGGGTGTTGCACCGGTACTCCACCGACCGGGCCATCGACCGCCTCTTTCGGCCGCCGCACGGCCGCTTTACCGAAGAGACGCTCCGGGTGGCTCAGCGGCTGCATTACCTCACAATTCTTTGGAATGACGATCCCGGCGATTGGCAGACGCTCACCGCCCGGCACCTCGCCGACCAGATCGAGTCGCATGCGACGGCTCCCGATGTCGTGCTGCTCCATAGCGGGCGACTCCCCACAATTGCGATGTTGCCCGACGTCATCCGTCGATTCCGGGCGGCCGGTTATACGTTCGTAACCGTCTCCGAGCTGCTCGGCCGGGTCCCTGCCGAGCAGGCAAACCACCCCTCTAAAGGTGCCATTTAGGAGCCCTATGCCGAGGCAAATCATCGATGTCGAATCCAGCCGGCCCGCCTACATTCGCCGAAACGTCACGCTTGCGGTGCTCGTTATCGTTATCGTAGCGGTAGGCGTCTACTTTTTCGTCGCGCAGCGCGGGACCGTTCCGACCGGTGCGGCCACGCAGCAGACGGTCCCAGCACACAACCCTGCGGCAAAGCCTCCAGGAAAGTAAGCTTTTTGCCCTAAACCAGGGCGGCTGACCCCCAGATCATAGGAGAACAAAATTGCGTCGCATCGCATTTGGAATTTCATGCCTTGCATTGGCCGGTGCCCTAGCGGCGTGCAGCAGCAACGATACGGCTCTGAGCAGCGGCGGAACCCCGGGCCTCGGCCCAAACTTTGGGACCGGCTCGATCTACATTACGAATAGCACGCAGAACGCCGTGTCGATCTATAACCCGAGCCCGTCGACGGGCGCAACGATCGTGAACCAGATCGGGGGAAACAACACGCGCCTCGACGGCCCGCAGTACGATGCGTTCGATTCCAAAAAGCAGCTCTACGTCACGAACTTCAATCCGGGTACCCAGCTCGGGCAGGTCACGGTCTATGCCTCGCAGGCGACCGGCAACGTCATTCCCTTAGCGCAAATTTTCGGCAACGGGACCGGCATCGGTTCGCCGCGCGGCGTCGCGCTCGACTCCACCAACGTCCTCTACGTTGCAAACGTCGGCTCGGGCCCGAATTATTCGAGCGCGATTCTCGCCTATGCGCCCGGAGCGACGGGCAACGTTCCGCCGGGCTTTGCTATCGCCGGCACCAGTACGGGCTTGAATTACCCGACCGGAATCAAGTTGGATCCAAAGGATAATCTGTTCGTCGCCAACACCGGAAACGGCACGATTACCGAGTACGCGACGCACGCCACCGGTAACGTCGCTCCAATTGCGGCGATCGGTGGCCCCAACACGGGCTTGCAGAGCCCCACCGGTCTGTCGCTCGATGCGCAAGGCAACGTATACGTTGCCGATAAGGCGGCGAATGCGATCGTGGTCTTCGCCGCCGGTTCCTCCGGCAACGTGGCTCCGATTCGCACGATTGTGGGCGCCGCGACGACTTTGAACAACCCAAGCGACGTTCTGGTCGATAAGGCCGGACTGATTTACGTTACCAATAGCGCTTCGGGCAACGGCACGGGTGCGGTGCTGATTTTTCCGGCTACGGCAAACGGCAACGTTGCCCCCAGCGCAACCGTCGCGGCGCCCGGAAACGTTGTAGGCCTTGCCCTCTCCCCGTAAAGAAAGATTTTTTCAGAACAGTAATTTATGGCCTTTTTAAAAACGCTCTTTGACGGCAACGAACGCGAAGTTATTCGCTTCCGCCGCGTAGCCGAGCGAATCAATTCGCTCGAGCCGCAAATGGCGGCGCTTTCGGACGAAGCGCTAGCCGCAAAGACCGTTGAATTTCGCGGGCGCATGGCAAACGGTGAATCCATCGACGCGATTTTGCCCGAAAGCTTTGCCGTTTGCCGCGAGGCCGGAAAGCGCACGCTCGGGATGCGCCACTTTGACGTACAGTTGATCGGCGGCCAAGTACTGCACGAAGGCAAAGTCGCCGAAATGAAAACGGGCGAGGGAAAAACGCTGGTCGCAACGCTCGCCGCGTACACGAACGCGCTCTCGGGTAAGGGCGTGCACGTCGTCAGCGTTAATGATTACCTGGTAAAACGCGACGCCGAGTGGATGGGCGAGATCTACAAGTTCCTCGGCATGAGCGTCGGCATCATTCAACACGGACTCGATAGCGCGCAGCGCCGCGAGCAGTACAACTGCGATATCACCTATATCACGAATAACGAAGTCGGCTTCGACTACCTGCGCGACAACATGGCGTGGCAGCTCGAAGACATGGTTCAGCGCGACCTTCACTACGCAATCATCGACGAAGTCGACTCGATTCTTATCGACGAGGCGCGCACGCCGCTCATCATCAGCGGCCAAGGTCAAGAGGCGACCGAACTTTATGCGAAGTTCGCGCAAATCATTCCGCGATTGAAAAAAGACGTCGACTATACGGTCGATGAAAAAGCGCACGCCGTTCCGATAACCGAAGAGGGCGTAGCCAAGGTCGAGAAGATGCTCGGCGTCACCAACTTGTACGATCAGCGAAACCTCGAGCTAACCCATCAACTCAACGCGGCGCTCAAGGGCTGGAATCTCTTTCACAAAGACCAGCAGTACATCGTCAAGGAAACCGAAAACGGCCAGGAAGTCGTTATCGTCGATGAGTTTACGGGACGGCTGATGTACGGGCGGCGCTATTCCGACGGCATTCACCAAGCAATTGAAGCTAAAGAAGGCATCAAAGTACGCAGCGAAGACCAGACGCTCGCGACGATCACGTTCCAAAACTATTTCCGGTTGTACGAAAAGCTTGCCGGTATGACCGGAACGGCGAAGACCGAGGAGCGGGAGTTCCGCGACATCTACGGTTTGGACGTCGTCGTCATCCCGACGAATCAGCCGGTCGCGCGTAAAGATCAATCCGATATCGTCTACAAGACCGAAGATGCGAAGTTCAATGCCGTCATCGACGAGATCATTGCCGAACATCAAAAGGGCCGGCCCGTCCTCGTCGGTACGCGCTCCATCGAGAAGTCCGAACTGCTCGCCTCCAAGCTACGCCGCCGCGGGGTGGAGTGCAGCGTCCTCAACGCAAAGTATCACGAACAGGAAGCGCAAATAATCAAGGACGCCGGGCAACCCGGCACCGTAACGATTGCCACCAACATGGCGGGTCGTGGCGTCGACATCAAATTGGGCGAAGGCGTTCCGCAAGGCGGCGGCCTGCACATCATCGGCACCGAACGGCACGAGTCGCGGCGTATCGACAACCAGCTTCGCGGCCGCGCGGGACGCCAAGGCGATCCCGGGAGTACGCGTTTCTACATCTCGTTCGAAGACGAACTGATGCGGCTGTTCGGCGACCGCATGACGGCCATCATGGATCGCGTCGGCTTCAGTGACGATACGCCGATCGAAGCCGGCTTGGTCACAAAATCGCTCGAACGCGCGCAAAGCAAGGTCGAGAATCACAACTACGAAGCGCGCAAATACGTGCTCGAGTACGACGACGTCATGAACAAGCAGCGGGAAGTCATCTATGGCGAGCGGCGTAAAATTCTTACGGGTGACTTCGATTCGCGCGAATATATGCTCGAAACGCTCGAAGCGAAAGTCGATGAAATCGTCGGGCAATACGCCGGCGAGAACATGCATCCCAGCGAGTGGGATCTCCCCGAGATTTTAAACGAGCTGGAACTCATTTTCCCGCTCAAAGAAAAAATCGCGCTCGAAGATCTCGAAAAGATGGACCGCGAGGAGATGCGCAAACGCCTGCACGCCCTGGGCGTTGGGGCGTACGAAGAGAAAGAACGCGAGATTACGACCGACATCATGCGCGTCGTCGAATCGCGCTACTTGATGTTGCCCATTATCGACCGTCTGTGGGTGGATCATCTGCACGTCATGGACGCGCTGAAAACCGGTATCGGTTTACGCGGCTACGGACAAAAAGACCCCCGCGTGGAGTACGAAAAAGAAGCCTACGAAATTTTCGAAGATCTTAAGAACAACATCGCGGACGAAGCGATCAAGGGCGTGTTCAAGATTGTCATCGAGCACGCGCCTGAAGAGGGACAAGAATTCGGGTTTGAGGGTCCGCCGAATTTCGAGACCATTCCGAACGGCCAAATTACCCCGCAGCCTTCTCGCTTAGATCCGGCTGCGGCCGAACAATTGCTCGGCCCGATCCCGGGCAAGCCCGCCGGTCCCGTGTATACTAACTTAGGAGACGGCGAACCCGCTAAGCCCGCGCTACGCGCGGAGGCGAAAGTCGGCCGTAACGACTTGTGCCCGTGCGGCAGCGGAAAGAAGTACAAGAAGTGTCACGGGGTTACAGCCTAAAGTAGGCTGCGCAGTTGCTGCGTTTGAGGATGGTCGAGAATATCGCCGCCGACGTCCACGCCGTGGGCGTTCGAGGTAACATCCACGCCGCCGCCGTTAACCCGCAGGGTGGTGCCGATCGTTCCGCCGTTGCCGTCCACGTTAATCACGACGAGCGATCCGTCGTTGTTCTTGGTGACCGTTGCGCCATTCCCTAAGTCGAGGGTTTGGCCGGCGCTGATCGGTACGGCCTGCCCGTTAGAAATAATGGTTGCCGCGCCTTGGTTGTCGAGCGACACTTGCGTTGCACCATAGTTGGACGTCACCGTCGCGCTCTTGTTTGAGGTAACGCCGTTTGCATTTGGAGCGGTCACTTGAGTTGATATGCGGTAGCCGCCGTTAAACGAATCTGAGTCGAGCAAATTATCGTGGCCGCTCATCGAGTCGAAATGCGCGGACTGCGTCGTTCCGTTTGCCTGCGTGCCGGAGAATGCCAAATGCGGATCGCCCGTGGAACTCGCCGATGCGTCCGTGTAGTAGTTCTCTGCGCCGCTACCACTAAGAGAACCGAGCAGCGCTTGGAGCATGCCGATGAACTGCTGGATGATCGCGCCGATCGAGCCGGGACCCGGTGCGCCGCCGAGCATGAAGTTTGCGAACGGCCCGAGGCTTTGCCGTGGCTGCCGCCACGTTGAAATTGCGTCGTTTGACATTCGTGACGGAAATTGTGCGCCGCTGCGATTCCACTGCGTATCGCCGCCCATGGTTGGGTCGAAAGGGGCCGGCATGGCGCCGAATTGCCGTTCGAGCGGCATAAGTAGCTGGTTCATTCTGCCTCCGCTTAGATGACGGGTTTTCAGTCACTTCGACGAGCGGTGGCAGAAAGGGGGACCGGGGGCCGTATCGAACCCGACCGCCGCTATGAGCGATTCCCAACTGACGACGATCGCACGCCTTTCCGAGCGGCTGCAAACGCTCAAGGAGCGTCTTTGACTACGCCGGCAAAGCTCGCACCGTAACCGAACTCGACCGCCGTTCGCGGACCGATTCGTTTTGGAATGATGCCGACGCCGCGCAGCGGGTGATGAAACAGCTTGCAGATGTTCGCGCTGATACCGAGCGCATGGACGTTATCTCTCGCGCGCTGGGCGATGCGCGAGAGATGGCCGACCTGATGGCCGACGAACCGGGCGCGTCCGAAGACATCGACGCCAATATCTCGAGTGCCTCAAAGGCCTTGGATGAATTGGAAATGGCCGCCAACTTCGATGGAGAGTTTGAC
>JALZBM010000165.1 GCA_030947385.1 Vulcanimicrobiota bacterium | reverse complement strand
GCGATTGCATCCCGCCGCAGGGGCGCTTGCCGCACGTTTGGCTCTGGGGTTGCAAGTTCGCGACACGCTCGATTCACTGAACCGGACGGTCAATGCAATGCTGGTTGCGCGCCGCGGTCTCTCTCCCGCGAAGCGAGCGCAGCTCGACCGCGATTTGGGTAGCGCCGTCCAGTTGGACATCCATTCAAGTGAAGGCGATCTGCTGCACGAGACGCGGCTTCGCGACCATCTCGCGTTTCTGATGAACGAACTCGATACGGCCTACGACAAACCGACCGCCGCCGAATATCAAACCTATGGGGAGTTGCGCGATCAAGCGGCGGCGCTCGATGACCGTTGGAAAACGCTGTCCTCGCGGTAGAACGGTCTTACTTGAGGGTTAGTGCCCGGCGGGCCGCGGTTCGCACGATGCCGTCGCGCGAGTGAGCGGCTAGCGCGAGTTCGGCTCGCGCTTTGGGCCGGTTGCCCAAATGGCCGTACGCTAGGCCCAGCCAATAGTGTGCGCGCCCGGAACGCGGTGAGAGATCGAGTGCGCGCGCAAAGCGTTTACGCGCATCGCCGTAGCGGTGGAGATGATAGTAGCTCACACCATCGTCGAGCCACAGTTTCCACGCCTTCGGCTGGCCGCGAAGGGCGATGTCGAAGTTGCGAGCGGAATCCGAAAAGTGATGGGCGTGGTACTGCGCCGCAGCTAAGTGAATGCGTGCCGGCGCGGACTTGGGCCGGATACGAACCGCAGCATACATATCCGTTTCCGCGCGCTTGAAAGCTCCAAGCTTCTCTTCGGTTAGCGAGCGGTCGTACAGCGCGTCAAAATTTCGCGGATCGGCTCGAAGCGCGCGGTTAAAATGCGAAAGCGCAATTTTGTAGGCGTGATGGCCGTACGCGCGCACGCCGGTTTTGATCTCTGCAACGGCGGCCTTGCTATTCGCGTTCGAAGGCTTGACGGCCGCTTCATGGCGCGCCGGCACAGAAGAAGACGGCGTGCCCGCACGCGAGCACGCCGTCATCAATAAAGCCGCGCAGAGAGCGGCAAGGCGGGCGTTAATCGTCACCGCCGTCGTTGTTGCCTTGGTTGCCATGATCGCCCTGGTTATGTTCGTCATCGCCATGACGGTAACGTACCGGAGCGTATCGCTGGATATATTGCTGCGGACGCGCGTAGTAGACGCGTTGCGGCTGCGCCTGCGGATAGTACTGCTGCGGGTACTGATTGTACTGCTGCGGATAGGGGTTGTATTGCTGCGGATAGGGGTTATACTGCTGCGGATAATTCTGATACTGCGGTTGCGTCTGCGAGGCGAGGATGCCGCCGAGCAGCGATCCGATCAAATTTTGTCCGTTTAAATGTCCGCCGTTCGCGGCAGCCGCGATCACGGTGCTGATCACCGCCGTGGAGACGGGATCTCCGCCGCCGTATGCGGCGCCGGCGTAGTAGGGATTATTGGCGTATTGCGGATTGTAGCCGTACCCTTGATAATAGCCGTTGTTATACTGCGGCGCATATCCGTACGGCGTGACGATTTGGTCGTTTACCGGGACGTACCGCGTAACGGGAACGTATCGCGTCGTGTAAACCGGTTCGGCAACGGAGACGACGTCTTCGTCGTTTTCATTGTCGTAATTACTGCCGTCGCCGGTGTTGTAATCGTTGCCGACAAGCAGCCCGTTATCCGCAATTTGACGGTAATGGCCGTAGTGGTGACCATGCGCCGAGGCAATCGCCGGCGCACCGAGCATCGCAACCGCTGCTGCCGCGGTCGCGAGCATCGTCTGTTTGAGCATATGACCCCCTACTTGCTTCCCAAGTTCGTTCATGATTGGGGTAACGTACCCACGTCCTCAGAGATTACACAAATTCGGAAAATGGGTCCGGGGGCGGGGCGTCCCCCGACTACATATAGAGCTTGAGTTTGGTCCAATAAACGCGCCCAGGGTGATCACCGCGAGCAGCCACGGCACGCATTCGCGTTTCATGCGGTTGGCTTCATTCGGCGCAACCGCCCGTTTGCAATGCTAAGCGAAAAAAGCGCGTCGCCATTCCATACATGACACTATGTGTCAAGTATCTTTTAGTACGCTGGTGGCAAGCGAATGCGTCACCCCGACGCACGGACATACATCTGTATCTAAAGAGGAGAGATTTTATGGCGCAGACTCAGGCCGCGGTTAAAACCGGGATTATCAAAGGCATCGATCTCGCGGCATTTCTGGTGCGCGACCCGCAAAAGGCAACTGCGTTTTACCGAGACGTTCTCGGAATGGTTCCCACGGGCGTCGACGACGAGGGGCGCGGCGCGGAGTTCGAGTTGCCGGACGGATCCACGTTCGGCGTCTGGAAGCCCGAAGGCGGCGAAACCGGCGGTACGATGATGTTCGCGGTCGATGACTGCGCGGCTGCGGTCGCCGAATTTCGTTCGCGCGGTTTGGAACTGAGCGAACCGATGGACACGCCGGTATGTAAGATGGCATTCGGCAAAGACCCGGAAGGAAACGGGATCATCATTCACCAGCGTACGGTTAAAGACTAGGCATTAGGAGTCGAAAATTTGCAGGGCGGAACGTACGGCAGCGCCGCCGGTCGCGGCGCTGCCGCATTTTTGGCCGGGCCGTAGCCGGCATATTGGCAAAACGGTAAAGCTTAGATTTTCCAGGCTCCTGCGTTCCAAAAAGCGCCGGACAACGAGGTCGTCTGACCGCGAAGTTTCGTAGTGAACGTATCCATTTCGGGCCGCTGGTACAGCAGCGCGATCGGCAACTCCCGATACAGCAAGCTCTGCAAATTTCGATATATTGCCTTGCGTTCGGCGCTGTCGTACGTCGCCCGCCCGCGATCCAATAGCGCGTCGATCGCCCGATTGCAAATCCGGGATTTGTTATAACCGTTCGGCGGGACATTTGCACACGCGAATTGATCCGTCGTGTCGGGATCGTCGCCATTGACGAACGGGTAGAGCGCCATCTGAAACTTTCCGCCGTATACCGGACCGCCTTCTCCCGCCGGCGCGACGAACTGCGTGACGTTGAACTGTTTGATCGTGACGTCCACGCCGATCGCCCGTTCGTACTGCACGATGTTGCTCGCTATCGACGCATCGCCCGGCGTCGCGGCTTGAATGATCAATTGCAGGCTCAAGGCGCGGCCGTTCTTGCGGCGCACCGCGCCGTCGAGCGTCCATCCCGCCGCATCGAGCAAACGCCGTGCCCCCGCAACGTCGAAGGGAACGTCCGGATAAGCCACCGGATCGTACGCCCAGATGAATAAGCCGCGGCCGGCGCGGGAGGTGTCGATACCGCCGCGATAGGCCTTGCGGATCAGCGTTTTGATATCGATCGCCTGCGCCAGCGCATGCCGCACGCGCGCATCCGACGTGAGTGCGTCCTGCGTGTTAAAAATAAGTGCGCCCACCGCGTTTTGCGGCGTGCTCGTCACGCGATAGCCGGCGATGCCCTTTAAGATCGGATAGTCGGCGTAATCCAACTCGCTGAAGTAGCCGCCGATTTCGTGCGTTTGCAAAAGGTTCATTGCGGTTTGCGAACTCGGGACGAATTGCACGTCGAGCCGGGCAATGGCAGGCTTCGCCGGGCGGTAGTAGGGATTCGCGCGCATGCTGACGCGGTCGCCGCGCGTCCAATGCGTCACGACAAACGGGCCCGACCCGATCGGCGCCGAGTTGAAAGCGATATTGTTGAAGTTGGGTTCCTTTTGTAAGAGATGCTTGGGCAAAATCGGAAACCCTTGCGGAGCCAGCACGATCGTCAGCAGCGGTGCAAAGGGCTTTTTCAAATGCAGCACGAGCGTCGAATCATTGGGTGCTTGCGCGCGCGTGATGAGATTGTAACCGTAGCGGCTCTGCACGTTGTTGGCCGGGTCGTTGATCGCGTCGATCGACCAGACGCAGTCTTGCGCGGTTAACGGCGTGCCGTCGGCAAAGCGAACGTCTTTGCGCAGATGGTAGGTGATCGTTTTCCCGTCGGGGCTGATCCCCCCGTTCTTTACCGACGGCACTTGCGTTGCGACGTCTGCGGAAAACCGCCCCCGGTCGTCGTACTTGAGCAAATAGGAAAAGAGCAAGAGTCCCCACTCGGTCGACGCGGTCCCGTTTTCCAGCGCCGGGTTGAGCGAACGCGGTTCGCGTTGCTGCGCGATCCTCAGATCCGCCCGCCCACCGCCGCCACCGACGGCATGGCCGGAGCAAGCGCCCAGCGCGATGGCGCAAGCCAACCAAAAGAGTGCTTTCACGATCACCTCATTCCCGTGCCGGAATTCGGCATCGGGCGGCGGGCTGCTTTTGATTTGAAAAAGACGGGGTAAGAGGGAGGCTATGGACAAGGCCCTCGACACGGCGCGCCCGACCGCACCGAAGCTTGCGCAGATGCTCAACAAGGTTCCCGAGGTAACGCTTTACTTCTGGGTCATTAAGGTGTTGTGCACGACCGTCGGAGAGACTGCAGCCGACTATCTCGCGACCACGCTGCACTTAGGAACGGTAACGACTTCGTACGTCATGGGGGCCGCTTTCTTGCTGGCGCTCGTCGTTCAGTTGAACTTGCGGCGCTACGTTGCGCCGGTTTACTGGCTGGTCGTCGTCCTCGTCAGCATCGTCGGAACGCTCGTCTCCGACCGCCTTGCCGACGGGCTGGGCATCAGCCTCGGCACAACCTCGCTCATCTTCGGGTCGGCGCTGGCAATCGTCTTTGCCCTCTGGTGGTACAGCGAGCGCACCCTCTCGGTTCATAGCATCCACACGACGCGGCGCGAGCTGTTTTACTGGGCCGCTATTCTTTTCACGTTTGCTTTGGGCACCTCCGCGGGCGACCTGATGGCCGAGGCCTCGGGCCTCGGCTACGCGCTGGCAGCGCTCATGTTTGCGGCACTGATTGCCATCACCGCGGTGGCGTACTTCAAGTTCAAAATCAACGGCGTCTTGGCATTTTGGATCGCCTATATCCTGACCCGGCCGCTGGGCGCCTCGATGGGCGACCTCCTGTCGCAGCCCGTCAAAAACGGCGGGCTCGGATTGGGAACCTCGGTCACGAGCCTGCTCTTTTTGCTGACCATCCTCGCACTCGTTGTGTATCTGACCATTACCAGGGCCGACGACATTCCTCCGGACCGGACTGTGTCGTAATCTCCGGCCGCTTCGGTCCCGCGGTCATTGCAAGCATCCTTCTGTTGGCCGGCTGCTCGCACGGCGTTCGGACGGCGTCGCTGGGTGGAACGCAGATCGATATTAAACACGTGAAGGCCCTTTTCAGCACCAAATGCGGTGCCTGCCACGGTGCGGACGGACTCGGCGGCCCAATGGGGCCGTCGCTACGGCACGAAAAATCCCGCAAGACGTTCGCGCAAACGAAGGCCGCAATCCAAGACCCGCAGCCGCCCATGCCCAAATTGTATCCGGCCCAGTTAAGCGGAAAGGAACTCGACGACCTCGCGGCGTTCGTGCAAACACTTTAGGGCCGGCCCGTAAAGTAGGGGTTTCCCACGATTCGGGACCCCGATGTCCGCAGCTAGTATAAGCCTATGAACCCGAGGTGCACGCGCTCGGCTACGCGGATATCGGCAAGCATCTAGAATCGCTGCGAATCGCTCCGCCGCT
>JALZBM010000164.1 GCA_030947385.1 Vulcanimicrobiota bacterium | reverse complement strand
GTTGCCGAACGTCCGACCAACCTGCCCGCGCAGCTCATTCCATTAATCGGCCGCGAAGCGGACGTGGCAGAAATCAAAACGCTTTCCAAAAAGCATCGCGTCCTTTCGATCGTGGGTGCGGGCGGTATTGGAAAGACGTCGATTGCCTTACGCGTCGGCGCGGATGTTCTTCCCGAATTCGAAGACGGCGTCTGGCTGGTGGAACTTGCCGCCCTAACAAGCGGCAGCGAAGTTTCAACGGCGATTGCCGGGGCGTTCGGCATCGCAAGCGCCAGCGGCACGTTGTTGGATGCGGTTATTTCTTACCTCAAGAATAAAACCGCATTGCTCATCGTGGATAATTGCGAGCATCTGGCGGGAGCGGTCGCGACCGATTTAAGCACCATGCTGCGAGCATGTCCCGGCGTCTGCCTCATTTCAACCACGCGCGAACCGCTCGGAATCCCGGGCGAGTGCGTCTACCGCTTGCCCTCGCTGTCCTTGCCTGCGGATGATCTTCGCAGTGCCGATGAAATCAGCTCTTATGGATCGGTTGCACTCTTCACCGAGCGGGCGCGAATGCACGCGCCGGGTTTTGTGGTTACCGATGCTAATGCACCGGTGGTCGCTCAAATCTGCCGCCGGCTGGACGGAATCGCCCTGGCCATCGAGCTTGCCGCGTCACGCTTGCGCGTGCTTCCGGTGGAACAGTTAGAACAACGCTTAGACGAACGATTTCGCATCCTAACCGGCGGGAGCCGGGCCGCGCTACCGCGCCAACAAACGATGCGCGCACTCATTGATTGGAGCTACGATCTCCTGAGCGACATGGAGCGTACGCTCTTTTCACGCTTGGCAATGTTTGCTGCCGGGTGCACGTTAGGGGCCGCACTCGAGGTGTGCGCCGATGAGAAACTGCAGGCTTGGGAACTGCTGGATTTCTTGACGTCGCTGGTCGACAAGTCGCTGGTCGTTTTCGAACCGACACTGGGAGAAGGACGATACCGGCTCCTAGAGTCGACGCGCGAGTATGCAACGGAACGCTTAAACCAGAGCGGCGAACGCGAGCTGGTCGCAGCGCGCCATGCGAAATATTATCGCGCTCTGGCAGATGTTTCCGACAAAAAATGGAGCGACACGCCGGCGAAACAATGGATTGCCCCGCTAAGGATCGAGCTGGATAACTTTCGCGCGGCGCTAACGTGGTCGCTCTCAGGAGGCGCCGACGTTTTGGAAGGCATAACGTTGCTCGGTTTGCTTGAAGCATTCTGGTGGGATGCACAACCGATCGAAGGGCGCCGTTGGATCGCCGAAGCCCTGCCGCATCTAGCGCAGATTGACGCTCCGGTTCAAGTGGCGAAGTTCTGGCTGACGGCAGCGAACGTCGCGCTTACGCTTCGGCAGCAAAAAGAAGCCTTGACGAATGCCGATCGCGCACTGGAATCCTACGCGCGACTATCCGATGAAGTGGGCATTGCTGCGGCGCTAAGATGTCGCGGAGCCGCGCTCATAAATCTCGGAAACATTGACGAAGGCGAAGCGTGCGTAAAGACCGCACTGGAAACATTTCGAGCGACCGGCAATCGCCGCCTAACCGCACTTGCGCTACGGAGCCTCGGACTTGCTCCCCGGTTGCGCGGAAACCTCGAGAGCGCCGCGCCAATTCAGCGCGAGGCCTTAGAACTCGCGCGCGCACTCGAAGACGAACGCGGCATCCAGATCATGTCCGGGAACCTTGCCGAAGTAGAGTGTGACTGCGGAAACTACGAAGAGGCGGTTCGGTTGAGTTCCGAAGCGCTGCAAATTGCGCGCGCGCGTCACGATACGATCTTTGTGTGTGGGGCGTTGATCAATATTTCGGCGTATCTGATTGCGCTGAACCGTCTTGAGGAAGCACGAGCCGCCGCGCACGAAGCCATCGACGTGGCGCGCGAAATCCAGAGCGAGCTTCACTTGGCTATTGCCGTGCAACACGTCGCAGTACTCGTCCAGCACGATGGAGACAACCGGCGCTCCGCGCGCCTGCTGGGATACGCGGACGCCGCCTTCGAGCGGGCTGAAAGTAAACGCGAGCCGACTGAAGCGCGCGAGTACGATGGGTGCCTGCACCGGCTAGCCGAAAGCTTGACGCCGGCGGACTTGGAAAGGCATCTTGCAGACGGGTCGCGTTTGGACCAGGAGGGAGCGCGCGCCGAGGCCCTTTTGTAGCGAACAAATGAGCCTCATTGACCATGACGGCGGCGGAAGAAGAGCGTAGGGTAAAAATGCAGGGGTGCGCTCGCCGAAAGGACCGTTTGATATGAACCGGCTGCCGTTTATATTTGTGCTCGTCGCGTTCGCGCTATCGGCTTGCTCCGGCGGCGGGAAGAGTGTGATCCCCACCCAATCGTTCCAATCCGGCGCAGCGCGCACGCGTGCCGCGCTGGAACGCCAGCCGTTCGCATACTCCGTAAATCCCAAGGCCAGCTACGTCGGCGATTTGAATTTCTCGAATTGTGCGACGGCGCCCTCAACCTTGCTGTGCGCGACGCCGAGTACCATTCGCCGCGCTTATGCGTTTCCGAACTCGCTCCAAGGCACGGGCGAGACCATCGTGATCGTCGATGCGTTCGGAAGCCCCACCATCCAAAACGATCTCAAAACGTTTGACTCGAAGTTCCATTTGCCCAATCCGACGTTGACCGTGCTCAAAATCAACAACCCGCCGGCATTCGTACCGACCGATCCAAACCGGGTCAATTGGGCGATCGAAACCAGCTTGGATGTGGAGTGGGCTCATGCTGCGGCACCCGGAGCAAATATCGTACTCGTCGTGGCGCACGATGACGGCGACGACGGCATCGTGCAGGCGGAAGAAGCGGCGATTAAACGCCATCTGGGCAGCGTGTTGTCGCTGAGCTTCGGCGCGCCGGAAGCCGATATCAAAAACCCCGCGGGGAACCCGTTCTTTCAAGAGGCCGTGCAGCTCTTTTCCCTGGCGCGAGCTTCATCGATGACCGTGATTGCATCGGCCGGGGACAAGGGCGCGGGCGCGGGTCTCGGCGTCCCGACGGCGCAATTTCCAGCATCCGACCCCGACGTGTTGGCGGTCGGTGGAACGAGCTTGCTGCTTTCTCCAACCGGCGCCTATCTGGGTGAAAACGTTTGGAACGACGCGAACGCCTGCGTCGCTCCCTGCATTCTTGGCGCGGACGGCGCGACGGGCGGAGCGCCGAGCAGCATCTTTCCAGCGCCTTCGTATCAAAGCGGCGTGACCACGTCCACCATGCGCACGACGGCTGACGTCTCGTACAACGCTTCACCAAATACCGGTGTCGTCGTCTACATCGGTTTCGCGTCGCTCGTGCCGGGACTCGGCGGGAACGGTTTATACGCAGTTGGTGGAACGAGCCAAGGCACGCCCCAATGGGCGGGAATCGTTGCCATCGTAAACCAACAGCAAAACCACGTGCCGCTCGGGTTTTTTAACGACAAGCTGTATACGATCGGGACGAATAACTCAACGCTGCCGTTGCCGGCGCTGCATGACATTCTGAGTGGCAACAATGCGTTTCCGGGATCAAATTCACCCGGATTTAGCGCGGCAACCGGCTATGATTATCCGACGGGTTGGGGATCGCCGAACGTTTCCAATTTCGTCTCCGCAGTAACGGGTAAAGGCCCCTAAGTCATTCGAACAGTGCTGAGAGCCGTCACCGTCAGACGCAACGATCGCCGTTTGACGGCGCGGTTTCTGACCGGCTTGGGCCCTGGCCGCATCGGCGAACTTGCGACGCTCGTGCTACGCCGCCGGGCGAGACTACTGTCCGACGACTTTGAGTTGCGGAACTTTCACGCTGCTCGTGCCGAGCGAAACGCCGCGATTGAGTGCGATTTCGAAGTGGGCGTTGCCCATCTCGCGGTGGCGTGCGACGAGCGAGCAGGCTTGGCGCAGCACCCAGTGGCTGATCTCGACGATGATGCCGGTTTCTTCTGCAATCGGAATAAAAGTTTCGGGTTGCAATTCGCACTCCGCTGCAGAAGAAGGCGGCGAATCGGCTTTCAATCGGCATCTAAATGGCCTTGAATCGCCATGCATGAAGACGCGGGAATCGCATTTCTAAAGGCGTCGGCGACCTCGTCTGTGAGGGAGGGTCCTACCAGCGGACGCACGCGATGCTGTGGGAGTTTAGTCGGTGCTTCCGATTTTTCGCACGAAGAGAACGAGCAGCCCCAGGCCGAAGGCCCACGCCACGAATCCCTCGGCGACCGGGCCGATATTTGCCAGTTGAAGACCTCCGGGGTTGTACGCGTTCCGTCGCGTTTGCAAAAACACGATGTAGGACACGATATCATCGACGTCCCTGGCGCTCAAAACGTCGGTACCGAATTTCGGCATTTGCCCTGGACCAATTCGAACGGCCTCCGCTATCTGCTCAGATTGAGCGTTCATGAGCGAGGGCGCAACGATGGCATATCCGACCGAGGCGCCCTCCGCGGTAACGCCGTGACACGCCTGGCAGCTCTGCGCAAAGACGGCGCGGCCGCGTCCGATGTTTCCCGGCGCGACCTGCGGCAAGCGCGAATCTCCATGACCGGCCGACACCACGTACCGGACAATCGAGCGGATCTGTCCATCATCGAATAGTGGTTGCTTTTGTAAGGATTGCAGCCCGGGAACGGCTGCGGGCATCCTCCCGGTGCGCAGCGCAAAATCGACATGGTCGGCGCTTATTCCGACAAGTGGTGGCCCGTTGGGCGACCCTTGGAGCGCGAGCCCATGGCACGACGAGCAGCGTACGTTGAAAAGCGCGGGGCCCTGCGCCGAAGTGCTGCCTGGAGTTGCGGTCATCGCAAGGACTGCCAGCAGCAGATGGATCATACCGCGGCCTCCGTCCGTTCGGCCGCAGCCCATGCCGCAGCGGTCACCATAAATGCAACGAACATCAGCCCACCGCCGCCGATCCACATCAAGGCTCCGGCGTTTTGCTGGTCGGTCAGCGCGGCCGCGGCCGAGCGCCCTTCAAGGTAATGCGCGTACAAGACGTGACGCGCACTGTAAATCATCAGGCCGAGAAACGCACCCTGAGGGATGGCCCAGAACAAGTAGAACATCCGCGCGGCGAACGGCAACGGATACGGCGCATACCCCACCTGCACCACTGCCATCCAAAACAGCATCGCGCTTGCGACGAGCGCGAAATGTTCCAAAGCATGCACTGCTCCATCGTCCAACGCCACGTTGTAGGTCGGCGATAAATGAATTCCCCAAAGCACGGCTGCGAAGAGGAGCCAAGAGACGACGGGAAGCGTGAACGCTTGAAGAATCGGATGACGCACGATTCGCGCGATCGTCCGTCCGGCATGTGCCGGCGGGAGCGCAAGCACCAAAAGCAGCGGCGCTCCCAGCAGAATCAACGGCGGTGCGACGAGGGCCAGAACCAGATGTTGGAGCATGTGTGCCGTAAAGGATCGATCGACCAGCGCATCCACCGGCGGCAGAATAGCGATGGTGCCGATGACCGCGCCCGCCGCGAACGCGGCGATACGGGGGGCTGGGAAAAGGCGGTGCGGATATCGCCGGCGATACGCGTAGACTGCAGCCAGATACCCCGCGATAGCGAGCAAGCCGAGCAGCGCGGCGATCAAGGG
>JALZBM010000163.1 GCA_030947385.1 Vulcanimicrobiota bacterium | reverse complement strand
TGCATCCCACGTAACCTGCATGATCTCGCGTTCGATCGGTGTGCCGTCGTACGCCATGAGGCGGTAGCCGTCGCGTCCCACGACAACCATCTCGCCCTCTTGCAGAATGATTTCTTTGCGCGTGTATTGCAGGATAGCCGGCGTATCCGAGGCGACGAACATTTCGCCTTCTCCGATGCCGACCACGAGCGGGCTCGCGCCGTTGCGCGCAAAAACGAGATGTTCGGGATCGTCCGAGGAGATGACTCCGAGCGCGTAGGCGCCGCGCACTTCTTTTAATGTCTCGCGCAGAGCCGCTTCCAAATCACCCGTGTAGTGCGTTTCGATGAGGTGCGCGATGACTTCCGTGTCGGTCTCGCTCTTAAATGTGTGGCCTGCTTCCAGCAAGCGCGCGCGAAGGGGCCCGTAATTTTCAATGATGCCGTTGTGCACCACGGCAATCTTGCCGGCGCAATCTGCGTGCGGGTGCGCGTTCGCATCCGAAGGACGGCCGTGCGTGGCCCAGCGCGTATGCCCGATTCCAACCTTGCCGCTGATCCGTTCGCCGTTGCGTAGCCGCTCGGCCAGGCGCGAGAGTTTGCCCTCGGCCTTGCTGCCGCGCAGCGCGCCGTCGCTCTCGATCACGGCGATACCGGCACTGTCGTAACCCCGGTATTCCAACCGCCCGAGAGAGTCGAGAATAATCGGAACGCTATCGCGTTCGCCGATGTAACCGACTATGCCGCACATAATTTCGCCTCATTCCGGTCCGGGCCGAGTTGCACCGCCGCTATTTGATGCCTTCGCGCGTGCGCTTGTAGTCGATTTTGCCCTCGGCAACTTCGTTGAAGGCGGTCGACACGGGTTTATTGAGGTTCACGCGCGTGGTGAGCGCGGGCGCATCGTTGTTGAGTTGCTTGGCGCGTTTGGTCACAACGTTGACCAGCGTGAACTTGGAGTCGACTTTGTCCATGAGGCGGTCTAGGTCTCCGAAAACGATTTCCGGGTTGGTGTCGTTGGGTTCGGTCATGAGTCTTGTAGCTTCCTTATTGAATCTTCGTCATATCGGTGTATGCGAAAACGTTCCGCGCGCACGATGGCTTCCAGATCGCTTACCGCTTCGTCCTCACGGCGTTCTTCATTGATGACGATGTAATCGAAGTGGCGCAGGTACTTCATTTCTTCGTGGGCGATTTCCAAGCGCCGCGCTATTTCTTCGTTGGTCTCCGTCCGCCGAGCTAACAAGCGCTCGCGCAGGTGAGAAAATTTATCGGGCAGCAAAAACACCAGAACGGCGTCCGGAAACGCCGATTTGATCGCGAGCGCGCCGTTGACTTCGGGCTTCATGATGAGATCGTAGCCCTCGGTTAACGTCTGCTCCACGAAATCACGCGGCGTGCCGTAGAGATTTCCATTATATTCCCGGTGTTCCAGAAATCCGCTTTGGGCGATCCGTTTTTCAAAGTCCACATGGGTAACGAAGAAATATTGATGGCCCTCCAACTCCCCGGGGCGTGGATCGCGCGTCGTGGCCGAGACAGAATACTTGAGCCGGGGCATGCGCGCTCGCAGTGCATCGACCAAGGTATCTTTGCCTGCCCCTGAGGGCCCCGAAACAACAAAAAGCAGACCCGGGCCGAACACAGACGTTTCTCCAAGAACCAAAAAGGCAGAGAGCGGATTGCCGCTTCCTTCCCCACGCAGGCCCAAAATGCCGCTTCCGGGCTCCTTAAAGGTCGACTTCGACCCCAAACTCGACGATGTTGTTGGGAGGAAGTCCCAAAGAATCGGTCAGCGGCCGCGCGTTTCGGGTCATCCAACGGAAAAGCGCGCGCTGCCAGACGGGCAAGGCGCGGGGTCCTGTGCGATTCGAGAATTTCGGACTTGCGAGATAATACGTCACCTTGGAGAGATCGATTTCAGGGCGCTCCCGCTTGAGGTGGACTAAAATATCTTTGATCCCGGGGCTCTGCATAAAGCCGTATGACGCGCGCACCCGCCAAACCCGCGGCGCCTCGTCCTCGATCGTCAGGCGTTTTGTGGCATGCACGTACGGCCTGGCAGCGCTTAGAATTGTGAGCAAGACGACCGTCTCGTGCGAGACATGATTGCGAAGCCAGTGATGTTGACGGATAAACGGAATCCCTTTTGGTTCCGGCGCCATAAAAACCGCGGTCCCGCCGACTTGCGTTGCCTCCCGATTTTCTTCCAAGAAGTTCTCGACCGGCATGCTGTGCTCTGCCAAGCCCTCCATCATCCGGCGGCGCCCACGGTTCCACGTTACGAACAGCGTAAATAGCACTCCGGCAATGACGAGTGGCACCCAGCCACCGGACAGAATTTTCGGAATGTTGCCTGCGAGAAACGGAATGTCCCACATCAGAAACAACGCGACGAGCGGGACCGCTTGCCATAGCGGCCAGTTCCAGCGCCGCACCAGCAACTGATAAAACGTAATGCTACTAACGATCATCGTCACGGTCACGGCTAAGCCGTAGGCGCCCCCGAACGCATCGGAGGAGCGAAAGGCGAGCACGAGGGCGATACAAACGATTGCAAGTAAGGCATTGACGGCGGGCATGTAAATTTGGCCCGCGAAGTGTCTGGACGTGTGGATGATCCGGAAGCGCGGCGAGTACCCGAGTTGCATGAGCTGATTGGTTAATGAAAAGACGCCCGATATGAGCGCCTGCGAAGCAATCACCGTAGCGACCGTCGCCAGCAGCACCATCGGAATGAGCAAAACCGGCGGAACCAGCGAAAAGAAAGGCGATCCGAACGCCCGCGGATTGGTAAGCGCGTACGCACCTTGCCCGAAATAATTTAAGAGCAATGCGGGAAACACGATGCCGTACCACGCGAACGTAATCGGTATGCGGCCGAAATGCGCGAGGTCGGCGTAGAGCGCCTCCACACCGGTGATGCAGAGCACGACGGCGCCGAAGACGAGCACGGCCCGCCATCCGTTGTGCAGGAAAAACTCCACCGCATAGGCCGGATTGAGCGCGCGTACGACATTGGGATGATGCGCGATTCCCAGCGCCCCAAAAATTGCGATTGACGCAAACCATAGCAGCATGATCGGCCCGAAGAGTTTTCCGATCTTATCCGTGCCGCGCGACTGCATCGCGAAGAGTCCGATCAGAACGAGCACGGAGAGCGGTATGATGAACGGGTGCGCCGCCTTCGTCCACACATCTAAGCCTTCAACCGCAGACAACACCGAAATTGCAGGCGTGATGACCCCATCGCCATAGAGCATCGACTCGCCGAAGAGCACGAAGATCGCAAGGGTACCCAGCGCAACCGGCAGGGCGCTTTTGCGTTCCGGTGAGAGGAGCGCCAAAAGAGCGATCGTACCGCCTTGCCCGTCAAAATCGGCGCGTAACATAAACGTCACATACTTAATGCACACAACGACGATGAGCGCCCAAAAAATCAGCGAGAGAATGCCCAGAATATTTGCCGGCGTGAGCGCGGCGGGAAACTCGCCCGTGAAGCACAGCTTGAACGCGTAGAGCGGGCTGGTCCCGATGTCTCCAAAAACAACACCAAGGGCCGCGAGTGCGACGATATGGTGCCGCGACGGCCTGTGCCGGGCGGGCGCTTTTGCAATCGGCGGCGCCGGAACCGCTTGGCTGCTCACGAGCCGCTGTTTATGGAGCGGGTACGAGAGGCCCTTGCTAACGAAGCGGACTCACAACTTTTTGGCGAAGACGCTCGCACAGATGTATACCGACTGGATCCTCATACACCGGCTCGCACTTGAATTGTCAAACCGTTTTTCCGGCGCGCGCGTGCAGGGAGCGGGTCAGTTGACGGACGGGCGTTTTGCGTTGCAAGTGTGGCAACGGGGTACAATATCGGTCGTCGCCTTTGACGTCTTCGCGCAGACGCCCGTGGTGACGGTTGAAGCTGCCGAACTTACGATCGAAGCCGAACCCGGCTTTGTCCGGCGCAGCGGCGCGGCGTTGCGCGGCATGAGCATTGAAGGCGTCCGCAGCCGCAAAGGCGACCGCGTGTTGCGTCTTGAGTTCGGCGCACGGTCGCGCTTTGGTGTTGAAAACGGCTACGCGCTCATTGCAGAACTCGTTCCGAAATTCGGTAATCTCCTGCTGGTAAAAGATCAAACGATCGTCAGCGCTCTCAAAGAATTCTCGCCCGCCGATAATGCCCGCCGGTCGGTCGCTGCCGGTGATTTGTACGAGCCTCCGCCGCTCCCGCTCGACGCGCGCGTTTCCGAACCGGAATTCATCACCGTTCTGGATGCGCGGGAGCGCGGCGCCGCGCCCAGTCGTGCCGTCGTTGCGGCGTTTCGCGGCGTTCTCCCGCTTCTTCCCCAGATGCCGGCGCTCTCAATTTTGACGCAGGCTTTAGCCGATGCCGGCGAACAAACAGCGCGCGAGCTGAGCGCACGTTTGGTGCAAGAGGCGACGGACTTCCTCGCGAGCGTTCGGGAGTCCGAGCTTCGTCCGCTCGTTCTATATCGCGAAGATCACACGCTCGTGCAAGCCCACGTTACCGACCTCTTCCAGTTCGCGCATCTGGACACGAGTAGCTCAGAGGCACTCCTACCGTTGCTTAGCGAATCCCGAACGGGGACGTTGCACGTTCAAGACAGCGACCGCGTCGAAAAGCGGCGGCGCAGCGTCGCGCGAACGCTCAAAGAGCGCGAAGAGCGGCTGCGCCGAGAGCTACGCGATGTCAAATCAAGAATGCTGGGCACGGAAGAGCGCGAGGGATTGCGCGAGGAAGGGCAGGCGATTTTTGCAACCCTTCACGAACGCGCGCCGCACGAGCAAGAAACCGCAAAAGCGGGAGCGACGGCATTATTCGCACGGTATCAGAAGTTGGGCAATTCAATACCGCATCTGAAAACCCGCGAGGCAACCTTGTCGCTTTCCTTGACTGCGGTCAGCGAGTTGCAATGGGAACTCGAGCGCGCAGCCGATGAAGACGTGGCCGATGTCGAACAAGCGGTCGAAGCTCTGGACGATCGAGCCGTAGCGCCCGTTCGCAAAACGCGCGCCGTCAAGCGCAAGCCGCTATCGATTACCACCGCTTCAGGTTCGCGTATTTTAATCGGACGCTCTCCGCTGGAAAATGCCGAATTAACCTTTCACGTCGCCCGTCCGGACGATCTCTGGTTTCATACGCAAAAGATTCCGGGCGCCCACGTGATCTTGCAGCGCGACGACAAGGCCGCACCGCCCGAAGACGATTTGCGAGCTGCGGCCGAGTTTGCGGCATACTTCTCAAAGGCGAAAGAGAGTCCGAAAGTGCTCGTCGATTACACGCACCGCAAACACGTCCGCAAACAACCGGCGGCACCACCGGGCCTGGTCTTCTACACCCACGCAAAATCACTAACAGTCGAACCAAAAGCGCCCGTGTCACCCTGAGCCCGTCGAAGGGCGTTCGATCAGCATCGCGTCGCCGAATGAGAAGAAACGATATCGTCGTGCAATCGCGTGTTCGTACGCGGTCAAGACCGCTTCGCGCCCCGCAAATGCGCTGACCAGTACGAGTAGAGTCGATGCGGGGAGGTGGAAGTTTGTTATGAGCGCGTCGACAACCGCAAACGCATATCCCGGCCTGATGAATATTCCCGTCGAGTCAACGCCGGCTGTGACCTCACCGTGTTTACTCGCCGAACCTTCCAGAG
>JALZBM010000162.1 GCA_030947385.1 Vulcanimicrobiota bacterium | reverse complement strand
GCTGCGCTTAGGACCGGATCATCGCGCGCAGCAAGTCGGCGATCTCGTGGGCATCCAATTTAACTTTTCCGTCCAAAACCAAAGTACGCAGAATATCATCAGCACCAAAGGCTATAACGTCGCGCTTGCGCCGTCCACCGGGAACGCCGCCTTGAGCTTCTTGCGATTTCCGACAGGCCTCGGAGGCAATACGGGCACGCAGAGCACCGGCTCCAACACCGGCACGAATACGTTTACGACAGCCATGATGGCAAGCGTAACCAACGTGCTGCCGAGCGGCGCTCTCGAGATCGCCGGCGATCAAAATCTCGTCATCAACGGGCAGCATGAAATCTTGCATGTGACCGGCGCGATTCGACCCGAAGACATCGATCAAGCCGACACCGTGCTCTCGAGCCGCATCGCCAACCTGGACGGGCGCTTCGAAGGCAATTTCAAAGATAACCGCGGCATTCTGCGCCGCGTTCTGGACTGGCTGTTCTAATGCGTATGAAAATTACCGGCGCGCTCTTGACCGCATCTTTTTTACTCGGGGCGTTTTGCGCTCCGGCGGCGGCGCAAACCGTTCACGTAAAAGATATTGCCAAACCCCAGGGAGTAACCAACAATCAACTGGTCGGCTACGGCATCGTGACCGGCCTTGCGGGAACCGGCGATACCACCTCCGCGCTCTTTACGAGCCATACGATTCAAAACGTATTGCAATCGTTCGGCTTGAGCACGACGTCGCAAGAAGTTCGCACGCGCAACGTGGCGGCCGTCATCGTTACGGCGTCACTTCCGCCGTTCGCGCACTCGGGCGATAATATCGACGTCACCGTTTCGTCCATGGGCGATTCGTCCAGCATTGCGGGCGGAACGCTCGTGATGACCGAACTGCGCGGGGCGAATAATCTCGTGTACGCAACGGCTCAAGGTTCGGTTTCCGTCGGCGGCTTTTCGGTCGATGCCGGCAACGGCAACTCCGTATCAAAAAATCACACCGCCGCCGGACGCGTTCCCAACGGCGCCGTCATTGCGCGCGACATGGTTACCAATATTCAGTCCGACGCCCAAGGCTTTTCCTACGTGCTCTCGACGCCCGATTTCAAAACCGCGGCAGCGCTTGCGCGCACGCTCAACCACCGCTTCGGCGGCATTGCCAAAGCCCTCGATGCCGAAACCGTGCGCGTCAACCTGCCCGGCAATTACAATAACGATCCGGTCAGCTTTCTCGCCGACGCAAGCGATCTCACGCTCGAACAAGACGCCCTTGCCAAAGTCGTCATGAACGAGCGCACCGGTACGATCGTCTTCGGCGGCGACATCAAACTTGCGCCTTGTGCCATCGCGCACGGCAACCTGTCCATTACGATTAAGACGTCCAACAAGGCCGTGCCGTCGGGTCCGTTCAACAGCGCGCCGACGGTGCTTGCGTCCAACACGAACATCTCGGCCAAAGAGAAGGGCCGCCAATTAACGTTTATCGCGGGTGCCGCAACGCTTTCGCAAGTCGTTCGCGCGCTTAACACCATGGGCGTTTCACCCCGGGACTTGATTGCAATCGTCCAAACGTTGCGTCAATCCGGCGCGCTGCAGGCCGAACTGGAGATTCAATAGTGGACGTACCGAAAGTCAATCCGGCCACAACCGCAGCCGAACAGGCAAAATTGACGCCCGATCAAAAAGCAGCGCTTGCAAAACTGCATACGGCGGCCACGCAATTCGAAGGCGTATTCTTGACGATGCTCTTTAAGGCCATGCACGATACGGTATCGAAGGCGACGATTTTTGGTAAAGACGACAACGCGCAAGAAACGTTCGGCGGAATGCTTGACGATCAACGCGCGCAGACTCTCGCGCAAAGCGGCTCGCTCGGAATCGCCAAAGTCATGGAAAATCAGTTGCGTTCGAGCGTGCTGGCAGACGCCCATCACGAAGCGGGAGCGCACGTCGATGCGGAGCTTAAGCCGTGAGCGCGCTAAAGTCTGCTGCTGCGCGGGCCGATTCCTTGCTTAGAGAGCAAGCAAGCAAGGATGTGGACGTTTCCGATGATTATCAGCCGGGCGGAGATTGCAAATGCAGCCAGGGCTTACCGGACGTGGGAGCCCAGTACGATTACCGCGGAGCCCCCGGCCTGGGTGCGCCATCTCTACGAAACGTTACCGCACCAGCGCGCGATCCTCGTGCTCGGTTTGCGTGGCCAGATCGTCGCCGGGCATTACTTTGTGCCGGCGCCCCAGATCGTCGAGAAGATGCTCGGCAGATTGCTTATCGACCGGATCGCCGTCTAGAGGCCGCGGCCTCTAAGGGAGGCTCGCTATGAACGACTCGTGGGACTTTTTCGCTCAGGCGCTCTTGGATGAATCCACGAGCCTGGGCCGCCTCAACGAAGCGGCTCGCAAACTGACGGCGGCCCTCGTCGATAACGCTGTTGCGAAAATTGAAGTCGCCGAGTGCGACCTTGACGCATGCCGAGTCGAACATCAAAAAGCCGTGGCAACGCGGCGCGGCATGCAAGTGCGCGGCTTCGGCACGATGTCTTTACGCGACGTTTGCGGTTACGCTCCGCGGCCGATGGCGTATCAATTCAATCAGCGTCTATCCGAGATCACGTACGGCACGACCTCGCTGAGCATTACGAACAACAATAACAAAGCCTTGATTTTGGGCGGCATGCAACGTCTGATGGACGTGACTAGCATGTTGCAGCGCGTGGCGACCGAGAATACCGGCACCTACAAGCGCCGCGGTCACGCCTGCGCTCCCAATGCCAGCGTGCTGGTCAGCAGCAAATGCTAAGTCCGCCCGGCGCAAACGCCGATACTAAAAACAGTAGCCGGACTCTCCTTGTGGCAAGGCGGGAAGCTACACGGAAGCCCGATCGATTGACGGCTTCCGGCACCCGTAAAAACCTCACCACCCGGTGGATGGAGTCACTCGCGATATGATCATTCCGTCAAGTTATTTTGGATTGACCTTGGCCGGGAAATCGCTCCAAGCGTTTCAGAACGCGGCGAACGTAACCTCGGACAACATTTCCAATATCAATACGCCCGGCGCGTCGCGTCAGCTCATTGATTTCACGGAAGCCCCGCCGATCGTGGGATCGCCGTTTAACAGCGCCAATCAAGGCGGCGGTACCTATGGTGACGGCGTCACCATTTCGCAAATCCAGCGCATCCATCAAGATTCCTACGATCAGCTATTCCGCGGCGCGTCGTCTTCGCAAAACTTTTACACCACCCAGCAGCAGCAGCTCAACGCGCTGCAGGCGACACTCGGCGATCCGCAAAGCGGAATCAATACGCAGTACACGCAATTCCAAACCGCGATTTCGCAACTGGCAACGCACCCGGCGGACATTCCGACCCGTGCTAACGTCCTTGCGCAGGCACAAGCGCTAGCGACCTCGTTAAATAACGCGGCCTCGTCGATCACGCTGCAAAAAGCCCAGCTGATTCAACAGGGCGATGCCCTCGTCACGAAGGCCAACGGGATCCTAGATCAGATCGCCGCGCTCAATAGCCAGATTCGCGCGTCGACTGCCGTGGGCGATAGCCCGAACACGTTCAAAGATCAGCGCGACCACCTGATCGATCAGCTTTCACAATATATTTCCACGCAAACCTCGATCCAGGCGACCGGCTCGACGCTCGTCAGTGTCAACGGCCAGTCGCTGGTTACCGATGCCGTTGCCTACCATTTGGCACCGCCGATCGTCGGCGTCGACCCGAGCGGAAATCCGATTCTCAAAATCGGCTTCCAAGGCGACCCCAACATCGCGCTGGGAACCGATCCCGGCGTTCCTTTGGGTAGCGGCCAGCTCGCGGGCTTGACCGACCTTTACAACAACAAGTTGACGTCGTATGGTAGGCAACTCGACGGTTTTGCGGCCGCGCTTGCAAATGAAGTGAACCGCGTGACGCTCGCCGGCTACGACAAGAACGGCGTGGCGGGTGCGGCGCTCTTCCAACCGATCACAAACGGTCTTGCGATCTCCGCTGGAAATATCAAAACGGGGATCACGGATCCCGCGCAGCTTCCGGCCGGCCTCGCCTCGACCGCGGGCGGGTCGCTCGTCCTCAAATTAAACTCGGCCAACAACGTCGTGGATTCGTCGGCCCCGATCGGCAACCCGAGTTTTGCAGCCCCGCTTGCGGCGCCCACGACGGGCACGATTACCGTGACGACGGACGGCGTCGCCCAAAACTTTGCGTACGATACGGGAGCCACCGACAAGTCGATCGATCAGTTCGTCGCGCATTTCAATTCGCAGAATTTCGGCGTAACGGCGTCGTTCGATCCGGTTGCGCAGAAGATGGTGTTCGCACGCGATCCGTCCAACATCAGCTTGCTGCACCGCGGCGCGCAGAACAACGTGCCGCCCGTCGGCCCCAACGTTACCGATCCCACGTTCACGATCGCAGATGCGCCCGGAGCCGGGCCCGGAATCTTGGCCGTTCTCGGAGCGGGTGCAATTAACGGCATTACGCAGAATTCGGCAAACGCGCTCGGAACGAACGACAACGGTGCGGCGAACTCGATGCTCAAACTCTTTAGCGCAAATGTCGGCGTTCCGGCCGTCCAGACTGTCGGCGGCTCCGCCGTCGCCGCACCCGGTACCGTCACGATTACGAATCCGCCGCCGGTTCCGGGTTCGGGTCCCGCGTACGCGGGGATCACGGTCGGAGCGGTTTTGACGATCGATGCCGGCACACCGAATCAAGAAAACGTCGTCGTCAGCGCCATCAATCGCCTCACCGGCACGTTTACCGCCAGCTTCGCATTCGCGCACGCCGCGAACTTCACGATTTCATCCGCGCAATTGCAAACACTCGGTCAAGCATACGGTAAGACGATTACCCAAATCGGACTCGATTCGCAAGCGGCCAACACCGGCGCGGCTTCGCAAACCAGCCTGAGCTCGCATATCGATGCCGTGCGTCAGAGCGTGGACGGCATCAACCTCGACGAAGAAACGCAGAACTTAGTCAAATACCAAAATTCGTACCAAGCCGCGGCGCGAACGATCAACATTCTGGATCAGTTGTTGAACGTCGTCGTGACCTCGCTTGGACTATAGCACGGAGGCTAAAGGAACATTATGCGGATAGCAACATCGACGCTGTACGAACAGCAAGTAAACGCGATCAACAACCAAGTTGTCCTGCAAGCCAATCTTGGCAATCAGCTCTCGACCGGCCGCGCGCTCAACGCGCCCTCCGACGATCCAACGCATATCGCGCAGGACCTCAATTTATCGACGACGATCGGCCAAGAAAACACGACCGTCACCAACGTCACGGATAAAACCTCTGAGCTTAATACGGTCGATCAAGCCTTGAATTCGCTTACGAACGTCATGCAGAAAGCGCGCGCGATTGCCGTTCAAGGCGCGAGCGACACGCTCTCGCTCCAGCAACGGCAATCCCTCGCAACGCAAGTCGACGGGTTGTTGACCGAAGCGATCGGGCTTGCCAATACGCAATACGGTTCGCAATACGTCTTCGCCGGCACGGTCACTCCGACGAGCGCCCCGGTTACCGCCACCGGCTCGCCGACGAGTGCGGTGAGCTTTAACGGTAATTTCCAGAGTCAGTCGCAGGTGTTTGCCAACGGTCAGTCGCTGCCGCTTTCGACCTCGATCCAGCAAGCGTTTAACTATA
>JALZBM010000035.1 GCA_030947385.1 Vulcanimicrobiota bacterium | reverse complement strand
GGCATAACCTATTGGAAGATTACGCACGGCATCCGCTTCACGGCGATGCCCGCATTTTCAAAAACGCTAACCGACTCGCAGCGTTGGCAAATTACGCTTCTGCTTGAACACATGGACAAATTGCCGCGGGGCGCCGATAGGGCGTGGCACTCGCTGAAAAACCCACACTAACCAGAGACGATTTTCACTCGGGGCACCAGAGCCAAAGGTACCATCCTGCGCACCTTGTTGAATTAATCATCCCGCCGCAACGGGATACCAAAGTGCGCGCGGAACAGTTATCGTAAAATCGAGTCTGCTAAGGAGAACATGTGATTAACCGGCGCGAATTAAACACCGGGATCGCTGCGCGCAGGCGCAACAAGGCGCAGTTCTTTGTCTTAGACCAGGCGTACCGATTACGCATCGGCGACGTTGAAGGCACGGCACTGTTTTCACCGGAGATCTTAAGTACCGTTCGCTCGATGACGCGCCACTGGACCGACGATATTTCAACCCATACCGAAGAAATCGGCCTTGCATCGCACTCTCTGGTCCTGCGGGTTTTCCCCTTACAGGGCAAAACCGGGTGGTCGATCGGGGTTTACGTGGAGCCCTACCGGCGCCGCTCATCCCTGGCCGAACGGGCCGAATTGTTCGGTCTTAAGCCGACTCAATACGAACTTATCCGTCTCTTAACCGAAGGCCGCACGGCAGCCGAGGCGGCCTTAATGTCGGCCCTGCCTCTGGGCGAATTCGATGCGAGTATGTTCGAGATCATCTATAAAGTTGGTGTAAAGAACACCGACGAACTCCTGGCCAAAGTGGCGGGCAAACGGCCTTAAACTAGGGTTACAACGGCCCCCACAGAGGAGCGCGCTGCTTAAAACGCAACGTTACCAAGTTCAAAAGTCACTTACAGCGTTGCGGATTTTTCGTTGGTGGAGTTGCAAATTCGAGAGCCGGAACACGACACACTCGTACGCCCGTCAGGGGACGCGCTTTTGTCGATTGTGCGCAAACGTTCAAAGCCGCGCGTCGTTTTGCTAAACGAAGATCTTTCGATTGCCTTCGCGGAAGCCGATGCGATGGCGTTCATCGCGGCAATGCTGGACTTTCCGACCGAGAAAATAGTCCGGCTTCCGGCCAAACTCGAATCCTCCGTCGAAAAAATCGTTCAGACCTGGATGCGCACGAAGAGCATTGCGGAGCAGGTCGTCGCGCCTCTTCCAAGCACGATCTTGCGCGTTAC
Source organism: Vulcanimicrobiota bacterium (assembly GCA_030947385.1). GTDB lineage: Bacteria > Vulcanimicrobiota > Vulcanimicrobiia > Vulcanimicrobiales > Vulcanimicrobiaceae > JACRUB01. Next base: position 12,431 of record JALZBM010000035.1, on the reverse strand, counting down.
GCAGTTGAGCGGACCCGCCGGATCTTTTATCGCCGTCTTTATCGAAGAGCACCAGCGCCGGGAAGATCTTGCGGGCGCGGCACGCCGGTATGCGCTCAGCCGCCGGGAACTTGAAGTGTTGACCCTCATTCTGGGCGGAATGAACGCGACGGAGATTGCCGCCAACATGAACATCGCCGAAACGACGGTTTCGGACTATTTCAAACACTTGTTACGTAAGACGGGCGCGAAGAATCGCGCCGACATGCTCGCCAAAGTTCTGGGCTGGAGCGGCGCGCAAGACACCGACGGTCAACCTTAACACTGGCCTTCGACAGGCTCAGGGTGACAAACTATTGGGCTACATGCATGCGTTCGGGTTCGCGCGGCGCGTGAAGTTCGGGTTCGGTTGCCGCGCGAACATCCTCTACGCTCACACCCGGTGCGAGTTCGCGTAACATCAGCCCTTCCGGCGTAAGATCGATGACGGCCAGATCGGAAATGATTCGCTGCACGACGTTTTTGCCCGTGAGCGGCAACGAGCAGCGCTTCACGATCTTGTGGCTCCCGCCTTTAGCGACGTGTTCCATCATGACGATAACGCGCTTCGCCCCATGCACGAGATCCATTGCGCCGCCCATGCCCTTGACCATCTTGCGCGGAATCATCCAGTTCGCGATGTCGCCGTTTTCCGAAACTTGCATCGCGCCCAGAATCGCAACGTCGATGTGACCGCCGCGGATCATTGCAAACGAGGCGGCCGAATCGAAGAACGCCGCCCCCGGGAGGACGGTTACGGTTTCCTTACCGGCGTTGATCAAGTCGGGGTCTTCTTCGCCCTCGAGCGGATACGGCCCGAATCCCAAGATACCGTTCTCACTCTGCAATACAACGGAAACGCCGGCGGGAACGTAATTGGGTACGAGCGTCGGCAATCCAATGCCCAAGTTAACGTATTGATCGTTTTTCAATTCTTGTGCGACGCGCGCGGCAAGCTGTTCGCGGGTTAGGGGCATCTAGCGCGCTCCGTTCTGCGGTTTGCGGGTGGTAACGCGCTCGACGCGCTTGCCTTGCGGACCGACGACGACGACGCGCTGAACGAATATTCCCGGTGTATGAACGTCTTCGGGGCGAATGTCACCCGGTTCGACGAGTTCTTCGATTTCGGCAATCGTAATACGGCCTGCAGACGCGCAAAGCGGATTGAAATTTCGCGTGGTCTTATCGTAGTACAAATTGCCGTGCCGGTCGCCGCGGCTCGCGCGCACGAGCGCATAGTCGCACACGATGCCTTCTTCCAACACGTACTCTTTGCCGTGGAAAACGCGCGTTTCTTTTTTCGGCGAGGACACATCGATCGATCCGTCCGCTGCATGCTTCCATGGCAGGCCGCCCTGCGCAACTTGCGTTCCCACCCCAGCCGGCGTGTAGAACGCTGGAATACCCGCCCCGCCGGCGCGCAATCGTTCCGCTAGCGTTCCTTGCGGTACGAGTTCGACTTCCAATTCGCCGTGCAGATATTGACGCTCGAATTCCTTATTTTCACCGACGTACGAACCGGTCGTGCGCCGGATGCGCTTTGCATCGAGTAACACACCGAGGCCCCACCCGTCGACACCGCAATTATTGGAAACGGTTACGAGGTCCGTCGCGCCCGCCTCCAGCAGCGCGCCGATCAGGTTGTGCGGTATGCCGCAAAGACCAAATCCGCCCACGGCAAGCGTCGCACCGCTCGGGATATCCGCAACTGCCGTAGCCGCCGATGAAACCACTTTATCCATGCCGCGATGTATACGCAGCAACGCATACAGGCCCTCTCCAGGGCTCCTATACGCACGGGCGAATCACCCAGTCTCCAAGTCTATTAGGAGCTTCATTATGGCCGTTGCCACGCAGACGTCATCCGAAGAAGAGGCGATGATCCTCGAGGTCGTGCGTCAACTCGTTGCAGAAAAAGTCGCACCGCGTGCCGCCGAAATCGATGAGACCGGCGAGTTTGCCTACGACATAAAAAAACTTTTCGCGGACAATGATTTGATGGGCATCCCATTTCCCGCCGAATACGGCGGGCTTGGCGGCTCGTTCGTAACGTACGTGAAAGTTGTCGAAGAAATCGCCAAGGCGTGTGCTTCCAGTTCGCTCATCGTCGCGGTGCAAGAACTCGGCGCGCTCCCGATTCTTATCGGCGGCAGTCACGAACAGAAGCAGAAGTATATTCCAAAACTGGCTTCCGGCGAGTGGATTGCCGCATATGCGTTGACCGAGGCCGGCAGCGGATCGGATGCCGCAGGTTCCATGCGAACGCGGGCGGAGAAAAAGGACGGCAAATACGTTCTCAACGGGACGAAGATTTGGATCACGCACGGTGGCGTCGCGGACGTCATCTGCGTTTTTGCGGTGACCGATCCGGAGAAAGGCGCAAACGGCATCAGCGCATTTATCGTGGAGAAAGACTTTCCCGGATTCAAGGTCGGCAAGAAAGAGAAAAAGATGGGGATTCGGGGATCCCCGACCGTCGAACTGGTTTTCGAGAACTGCGAAGTTCCGGCGGAAAACCTGCTGGGACCCGAAGGTGAGGGTTTCAAGGTTGCCATGAAAGTGCTCGATAAGAGCCGTCCCGGGATCGCCGCGCAAGCGCTCGGCATTGCGGCGGGCGCCCTTGAGTATGCGGCCAATTACGCCAAGGAGCGCGTTGCGTTCGGCAAACCGATCGGTCAGCAGCAAGGCGTTGGATTCATGCTCGCAGACATGAAAACCGAAGTCGAGGCCGCGCGTTTGTTGGTGTACGAATGCGCGCGTAAATGCGACGAGAACGCTGCGGATGTGGGCTTATGGGCGGCGATGTGCAAGCTCAAGGCCGGCGACGTCGCCATGAGCGTCACCACCGATGCGGTCCAGATTCTCGGCGGCTTCGGTTACTCCACAGAGTATCCGGTCGAACGGATGATGCGGGATGCCAAGATCACGCAGATCTACGAAGGCACGCAACAGATCCAGCGCCTCGTCATCTCGCGCGCGCTGGTCGGTAAGTGGAAAGCGCCCGCCAAAACGTAGCCACAGGTAAGGAGCAGGGCCGGCTAACTCCCCGGCGAATTTTCGGCTCGTGCAGTGCGTTATCGTACTGTAGCGTTTCCTCATGTGAGGGCGCGTATTCTCGTGGGAGAGGAGGATAGTACCTATGAAAAAAATTCTCGCATCAATCATCGCGTCGGCGTTTCTTCTGACCGGTTCCGCGTTCGCTGCTACGGCACCGAAGGCCAAAGCCGCCGCAGTGAAGACGCACGCAACCGTAAAGGCCGCCGCAAAGACCAAGGCCATTGCGCCGACGTCCAAGGCCGCCCATAAGGTCAAGGCCGCGAAGAAGCCCGTCACCAAGATGGCTCGCAAAGTTGCCGCTAAAAAAGCTGCCGCCAAGAAAGCCAAAAAAGCGACCAAGAAAATGGCTCGCAAAGTAACCGCTGCCAAAAAAGTTGCCGTTAAGAAAGCCCACAAAAAAGCGAAGACCACCAAAATGGCTCGCAAAACAGCCCTCAAAAAGGCGACCGTTAAAAAGGCTTCCAAAAAAGCCAAGAAGTAAGTCCGGAAATTATAATCGCGTTATTATACGCGCGGCGTGCAAACGCCGCGCTTTTTTTTTAGCCGCCCAGGCTGACGGGAGCGTGACCGAAGAGCGGCGGAATAAACCGGCCCGCGAGGTACGATACCGTAAAGACGAGCGCGCCGAGAGCGACGACTTCCAAGCCCTTGCCCCAAGGGTTGCGATCGCTGTTGCGCGCGGCATAAAAGCCGATGCCGAATAACCCGAGCGTCGCCAGCACGAGGCCGGCAAACGTGGCGACGACCGGCGTTCCCGTAAAAAGATACGGCACGATCGGAATCAGGGAACCGAGCGCGTACGATCCCGCCATCGAAAGCGCCGGCCGGAGCGTGCCTTCCTCGGCAACGCGCGGATCGATGCCGAACTCATCGCGCATCATCTCGTATAAATAGATCTCCGGATTTTGCGCGAGGCGCGAAACGATCATGTGGGCTTCTTCCGAGCTGAAGCCTTTGAGTTTGTAATAAGCGACTTGTTCGGTAAACTCGTCTTGCGGATTGGCTTGCATCTCGCGCTTTTCCATGTCGATCGTCGCCTGAACGACTTCGCGTTCGGATTTTCCGCCGAGATATTCACCCACTCCCATGGACAGCGCTCCGGCTAAGAGCGCGAGCATGCCGGCAATGATGACCGTCGAACGCTGGCCGTCGGCAACGCCGATGCCGGTCACGATTCCGAGCGTGGTTAAGATGCCGTCCTGAAGGCCGAACACGATTTCCCGCACGCTGCGCTGCTTTTCCAAGGTCTTGCGCTGTGCGGTATCGGGAATGCGCGGCCGCACGCGATTCCAGCCCGGTACGTCGACGACCACCGGCTGCGGTGGTGTTGTCTCGCTCATGCGTCATAGCTACGACAGCGGATGGGTTTCGCCCCATCGAAAAACGAAGGTAGCGCTACATGTCCAGTGAGGAAGACCTAAATCCCAACCCGATCGTTGCGGCGGCCATGCGAATTCGCGCGCGCGAAGACGTCGGCGCGGCGATCGATTCGGCAATGCCCGGTGGCACCAAGCACCGGTATGAAGACGCCGAGGAAGCGCTGCTCGCTTTTTCGGAAAATCTCCACGTCGGAATCCGGCGTCTTAATTCGATCTTGGGGAAAAACGGTGCGAAGTTTATTCGCCTAGCGCGTCCGCTGCGCATCCGCCTGCGCTTTAACGATCTGCGTGCCGGCCTGGACTTGGATGAGGTACAGCAACTCGTTCGCATCAGCGGCCTCGGTCTCGACGGCGAGTACTCGTTCGATCCGGATTCCGAAGTGCCCGCGTTTACGAACCTGTCGAAAATCTCGACGGAGGCGGGTTACGGGGATCAGTTGACGCCGACGCTGCTGCTCAAGCTGCTTACAAGAGACGCGGCGCTACCGCGTCCGGCGCACCTTGAGGGACCCGGTCCCATTCCGCTTTAACGCGGTCATCTTCTTGATGATCGGCGGGGTGGGACAAATCGCGCTCGCGGGACACTGAGCACACCGGGGAACCGGAGCTTTACAGATTTCCCGCCCGTGGAGAATCAACCAGTGATGCGCGTGACGCCAACTCTCTTTGGGCACCAGTTTCGTAACGTCGTTCTCCACATCGCGCGGCGTCTTGCCCGTCGTCAAACCTAAACGGTGCGAGACGCGAAACACGTGCGTGTCGACCGCAAACTCCGCTTCTTCGAAAATGACCGAAAGCACGACGCTTGCGCTCTTGCGTCCGACGCCCGGCAGGGCTTCGAGCGCGTTACGATCCGACGGAACCTCACCCCTATGTTCTTCCACGAGCATCTTTGAAGCAGCGATAATGTTCTTGGCTTTCATGCGGAAAAAGCCGCACGAGCGAATCATTTGCTCGACCGTTTGCGGATCCGCCTTGGCAAGTTTTTCGGGCGTAGGATATTTTTTGAAGAGGCCGGGAGTCGTGAGGTTGACCCGCGCGTCGGTGTTTTGCGCGGAAAGCACGACCGCAACCAGCAGTTCGAAGGCGTTGGAGTAGTGCAGCGCCGTAACCGCGTTCGGATACGCGCGCGCTAAAATCGACAGCTCGTCGAGCGCGACTTTCTTTGGGACTTTCTTAAGCGGAAAAGGGATGCGCTCCAATGGTATAGCCTTTAGGGCTTTATGCCCGTAGCGACGTGCGCCGTCATCTCGCAAACGACGCCTTTGTCGGTGAGGAGATGATTGAATAGAGGCTTAACCGCGGCCTCAAATGCCCCACGGACCGTTGCCAGCTCGAACAATGCGGGACCGAAGGCGGTTCCACGCACTGCGGAAACCGCTTGCCCCACGCCGTCTTCGAAAACGAGCGGCCATCGTTCCGTTTGTATCCCAACCTTGGTAAAACCGGCACGTTCGAGCATTTCCTTGAGCGCATCTGCGTGCGAAAACGCGGCGGCCTGTGCTAACCGTTCGGCAATCGTCGGAACGCAACGTTTGGTCGCAAGAGCAATCGCATGCCAGAAGTGACACGTTTCGAGCGGTCCCCAAATCGAAACCGCGACGCGGCCGCCTTTTTGCAAAACGCGAAACATTTGGGATGCCGCGCGCGAGCGGTCTGCAAAAAACTGAAATCCGTGTTGGGAAAGAGCGATCTGAAAAACGTTGTCTTCAAAGGGCAACTCTTCGGCGGGGGCTTCAAAGTATTCAATCCCGGCGGCATTCGGAAAGCGCTGATGGGATCGCGCCTGGTCGAGCATAGCGGCGCTGATATCGTTTGCGACGACCCGGCCTCGCACCCCGACCATCGGCGCAGCCAGCCGCGCAACCGCGCCGGTCCCACAGGCGACATCAACGACATGGTGGTTGGGACCGACTTTAGCTGCTTCGAGCAACCGGCGCGCCCATGGCGTGAAGAGCCGCGGCGCGAGATACTCATCGTAATCTTGCGGCATGCAACCATCGAAACGTACCCGATGAGCATCGCTCAAATTCATCGCACTCCTATTCCGGCAGCGCGAACGATTCACCGTCGCGCCGCACTATCCCATCCCGCTCGAGGGCCCCGAGGGTCTCTTCTATTGAGTCCAGCGTTTTCGCAGGCAACACCGTTTGCATATCGCGTTGCAAATCCAGCAACGATATGCGCCGGCCCGCGGGCAGGCCGCGCAACCGGTCGACGATTCGTCCCCGGGCAAAGCGCGTCGTCTGTTCGAACGGGATCGACTCTTGCGGCGAGCGCTTCTTGCGGTGCGCCTCGCGCTCGCTTTCCAAACGGACGGCATCGAGCGGCGCCGCGGCGCAGTCGTTGCGCAGCGGACATAACGAGCATTGCGGCGCGCGGGCCGTACAAACCGTCGCACCTAAATCCATGAGCGCGGAATTCCAATCGTGAGCCCGCCCGGAAGGCGTCAGCGCAAGAGACTGCGCCTCGAGCGTACGCTCGGAGCGTCCTGCCTCAAACGCGAGGCCGTACAGCACGCGGCGCATTACACGGCGGATGTTCGTGTCGAGCGCGAGGTCGTCTTCTTCAAATGCAAACGCACGTAAAGCGGCCGCCGTATAGGGTCCGATCCCGGGCATGGCAAGGAGTTGCTCCGCGTGCATCGGCATCTTACCGGCAAAGTCGCGCTCGACAATTCGTGCGATACCCTGCAACCGGATCGCACGCGAATTATACCCGAGGCCCTTCCATTGTCGTAAAACGTCGGCGGTGCTGGCTTGCGCGAGCGTCTTAAAGTCCGCGAAGCGTTCGATGAACGAGCGGTATTTCGGCAGAACGCGGTCGACTTGCGTCTGTTGGAGCATGAATTCGCTCACCAAGATGCGGTACGGATCGCGCGTAGCGCGCCACGGCAACTCCGCTCGACCGCTCCGTGCGTACCATTGCAATACGTTTGCCTGCAGCGAATTCATTCGTCGTCTTCGCCCGTGTCGCGAACCTTTTCGAACGCCGGCGCCGCGCGCCCGGCGACAAACTGCCGCAGACGCTCGATCGCACTGCGGTCGAAATTGCGTGAAGCGTTTTTGACGTATACCTCGAGCGCATCGTCGATCAGCGCGACACACTCTTGCGGAACCACATTGCGTGCCCATTCGGCGGCTTCGATTTTGCTCAAGATTTCAACGCTCGATACCGTTGCGTCATGCAACGTGCGGCAGGCGTTGAAGATCACGCTTACCGGACGGGTTTCGATCTGTTGAGCCTTGGCTTCAAATTCGTGCCGCACCGAGTCCATGAAAGCAAACCACGGAATCGCGCCGACGGCATGCGCGGGTTCGTCGCCCGTCACGCGTAAGGAGCGCTGCCGGACGTGCAGCAGCTGCGCCGGAACGGCGGCTGGGCTGGAGTTCAACTGCAGCTCGACTTGGATGGGATGCTCGTATCTTCGCGCGTGTGCGGCCTGCACCACGCTCACTTCGAGCACGCCTTTGGACGGCCGGGAGCGGTCCAACTCATGCAGCTTTCGATCGAGCGCACCGAGCGTTGCGGCGGGGAGCGGGCCGTCGACGAGGATCAACACGTCAATATCGCTTGCATGCCGGAAAAACGATCCCGTTGCGAGCGACCCGTGCAGATACAGGCCGGCAAGGCGATCGCTCAGCACCTCTCCTACTTCGGCCGCGATTCGGATCACGTATTTGCGAATATCCAGATCGGCCGAGGCAATGTCTTGACCCCGAATCACGAGCCCGACCGCAACGCCGAGATGCCTTCACCGATGCGGCGTATGCCTTCGCGGATTTCCTCGCGCGGCACGGCCGTGAGCGCTAGCCGGAAGTGGTGATCTCCGCCGGAGTTAGCAAAAAATGCCTCACCGAACAGAAAACTCGCACCGAATCGTTCGGCGGCATCGAGCAAGGGCCGCGCGCGAATTTCTCGCGGCGTGTTCGCCCACAAATAAAAACCACCGCCGGCCGCGGAGACACGAATCGACTTTGGCCAGAATTGCGCAATCGCTTTGTCTGCCAAACGGCGCCGCGCGTATAATTCCGTGCGCAGCACGCCGACGTGCGCGTCGTAGGCACGCTCGAGATAATCGGTAACCGCAGCTTGAACGTAGAGACTCGTCGCCATGTCGTAGGCTTGTTTGCGCATGAGCAAGCGGTCCAAAATCGTGCGCGGCGCGCTCAACCATCCGGCCCGCAGCGACGGCGCAATCGTTTTGCTAAACGTACTCAGATATACGACGTACTCCGGCGCCATGCCGACCAGCGGCGGCGCCGCGGTGACCGCGAGTTCGCCATATGGATCGTCTTCGATGATCGGAATACCGGCGCGGCGCGCAAGCGTAACCAGACGTTCGCGCCGGTCGGCGTTCATCGTCACGTTCGTGGGATTATGAAGTGAAGGCATGGTGTAGATGAAGCGCGGCCGGCGGGTGCGCAAAATCGCTTCGACATGATCGACGCGCATGCCGTCCTCGTCCACCGGTACCGGGATCGCCCGCAATCCACAGATTTGGAATATTTGCAGCGCGCCCGGATAACTCGGAACCTCGACGATGATTTCATCGCCCGGTTCGGCCAGACTCTGCGCGACGATCATGATGCCTTGGGTGGATCCGGTGAGCACGATAATATCGCGCGCCTGCGTTTTAGCACCACGCGCCGTCATGCGCCGTGCGATGGCTTCGCGAAGCGGTTCGTACCCTTCGGAATCGCCGTACGAAAGCACGAAGCGCTCGTCTTTGCCGACCCGCGCAAAGCTCTGTGCCAATTCTGCCATCGGCGACGGTTCCGACGGCGCAACGCCCTGCACGAACGAGAGTTTTCCCGGCTCTTGCTTCGCGGCGAGTTCACCCAAGATCATCGGAAATTCCCCGACCCGCCACGGAGGCAGCGTGACCCACCACGGCACGGAGGGCGCGCGCTCGGGTTGCCCGCGCTGCAGCGGAGCTACCCGCGAACCCGAGCCGACCTTCTGCTCGATCAGACCGTCGGCGCTGAGCTCACGATAGGCGTGCACGATGGTACTGCGGTTGACGTCGAGCCGTTCGGCGAGCGCCCGCTCTGGCGGGAGCCGCGTCGACTCCGGCAGGGTGCCCGTGAGGATCGACTCGCGCAAGCTTTCGTAGATCTGCCGGTAGAGCGGCACGATGCTCGTGCGGTCGAGCGACGGGAAGACGCCTTGCCATCCAATCTTTGACATTCCCCATCCATTCGCCGGATTGGAGGGCGCAGCCCCTTCTTTGGTCGTCGTAGCGGATGAGGAGAATTGCTATGCTATTTTCAATGGTACGGCCAGTATGGTAAGAAATCCGCGCTCGGTCTGGTTGCGCATTTTTTGGGCGACCATCATTCTTAGCACGATCTCGTTTATCGTGCTGGGCGCCTCGAACGTCAACGTTCCGCGGTGGGTCAATTATGCGGTCGCCGGTTTCGCGCTGCTTGCGCTCATCTTAGCGCGCATCCGCCGCGAGCAGCGGCCCTCACATCACATTTCAGAAAGCGCAAGTGGAGAAAACATTGGCTGATCAGCAAGTCGACGCAATCGTTATCGGTGCAGGACCGGGCGGGTACCACGCTGCGATTCGTTTAGGGCAACTCGGAAAAAGCGTCGTGTGCATCGATCGCGACGAAGTCGGCGGCGTCTGCTTGAATTGGGGATGCATCCCCACCAAAGCGCTGCTCCACGTCGGCGAAGTCACGCGCCACATCAATAACGCAGCCGAGATCGGCCTGAAGGTTTCGGGTCTGGACTTCGACCGCGCGGGCATTGCCAAATTCAAGACCGACGTCGTCAACTCCAACGTCGGCGGGGTCAAGACGCTTTTTAAAGCCAATGCGGTAACCTCGGTGTACGGCGAAGCGAAATTTACCGGCCCCAAAAACGTTTCGGTGAAAGCAAAAGACGGCTCGACGTCCACCTACTGCGCTAAAGACGCCGTCGTCATCGCGACCGGCAGCGCTCCCGTCGACGTCAAAGCGTGGCCGCGCGACGGCGATGCCATTATCAATTCCGACGATGCGGTTCAAATGGAACGCATTCCCAAAAACATGCTCGTTATCGGCGGCGGCGTGATCGGTCTGGAATTTGCAACCGTTTATACGCGCCTGGGGGCAAAGGTTCTTGTCATCGAAGCGCTCGGCCAGATTCTCACCGGCACGGACGTTGAAATTGCGAAAACAATGCAGCGCATTCTCAAAAAACAGGGCGTCGAGATCATGCTCGGAACCAAGGTCGGCAACCTCAAAAAAGACGGCCGCAGCGTTAAGGCGACGTTCAACGGTGAAGGTACGAGCGGCAAAGATGAAACGCGCGAGTTCGACATGGTGCTCGTCGCCGTCGGGCGCCGCCCGGTTACGGATGGCCTGGGTCTCGAAGCCGCTGGCTTAAAAACCGACGAGCGGGGATTCATTTCCGTAGACGCGCAACTGCGTACGAGCGTTCCCGGCATCTTCGCGATCGGTGACGTAACCGGTCAGCCGCTGCTCGCGCATCGCGCCATGAAGCAGGGCGTCATCGCGGCAGAAGTGATCAGCGGCGATAAGTCCGCGGCATTCGATCCCGTTGCGATCCCCAATTGCGTCTACACGGATCCCGAAGTTGCAACGATCGGCCTATCCGAAGAAGAAGCCAAAGCCGCGGGTTACACCGTGCGGATCGGAAAATTTCCGCTCGCTGCAAGCGGCCGCGCCCGCACCATGAACGAGTCCGATGGACTCATCAAACTCGTCGGCGATGCAAAAACAGACTTGCTGCTCGGCATGCACATCGTTGCACCCCAAGCGGAATCGCTTATCGGCGAAGGCGTCATCGCGCTCGAAATGGGTGCCACGCTCGAAGATATCGGCCTGTCGATACATCCGCATCCCACGCTCACCGAAAGCATCATGGATGCCGCCGAAGCCGCGCACGGCAAGGCCATTCATGTCCTCAATCCTAAACCCAAACCCGCCGCGACGGCGACCGCAGGTGCGGCACGCTAATCGCGGCGACGGCTAAACAAGTTCGCCTGCTCGATCTCGGACGCAAGCCGTACCGTGAGGTTTGGGATTTGCAACACCGCTTGCACGAACGCGTTGCAACCGGGCAACAGCCCGACACATGGATCGTCGTCGAGCACGAACCCGCGATCACGCTCGGCCGCAATGCAAAACAAGATCATCTGCTGCTTTCGCGGGAATTGCTGCTCGCCCGCGGCGTCGATGTTATCGACGTCGAACGCGGCGGCGATGTTACGTATCACGGTCCCGGACAAGTCGTGGTTTATCCGATTCGCAAGCTCGAGCGTTTTCGCGAAATCGTGCCGCTCGTGCGCGCCTTAGAGGGCGCAGTAATCGATGCATGCACGCAATTCGGTATCGAGGCGGAACGTTGGAAAGAACACGCCGGGGTCTGGGTGGGCCGCAACCAAATTTGCGCGATCGGTCTGGCCGTACGACGGATGACGTCGCTGCACGGCATCGCGCTCAACGCTTGCACCGACCTTTCGTACGACCGGCTCATCACGCCGTGCGGTTTGCCGGACCGCGGGATCACGTCGCTCTCGAAAGAAACCGGCCGCACCATAACTGTGTCTGGAGCGAAAGCCGCGCTTCTTGCCGCGCTCGCGGCCACTTTCGAGGTAGAGTTCACAAGCGGTTGCGCAGCATGATTGAAATCGATTTAATAACCCCTGCCGCTCCCAAGCATACGCCGAAGCCGAAATGGCTCAAGGTGCAATTGCCGCGCGGCGATGACTACGAACGCGTTAAGAGCAAAGTCAACGCGCTCGGGCTGAACACCGTGTGCAAAGAAGCGATGTGTCCCAACTTGGCCGAATGCTGGGGAGCCGGCACCGCCACGATCATGATTTTAGGCGACACGTGCACGCGCGGCTGCCGCTTCTGCAACGTCAAGACCGGCAATCCCCGGGGCGAAGTCGATTGGCTCGAACCGATGCGGGTCGCCGAAGCCGTGCGCGACCTCGGCTGGCAGTACCTCGTCGTGACC